>NZ_QTMJ01000030.1:0-7967 GCF_003635485.1 Parabacteroides sp. AF19-14
TATTTCAAAGAACTCTTTTAGATTTTAATGGGACAACAATGTTTGTAAAAGGTAAAACAATATGCGTTTTTCAGATACAGAGAACAATATGACCTTTTGCATAGGTGTGTGTTGGTTAGGAACTCCAAATATGGAGTCGTTGCAGAAAATAATGATGAACTTGAATATTATTGATAAGGATGGAAACAATGGAAGCTAATGAACTGATGCGATATGCCTATGAATTACTGCAAGGGCATTCGAATGAAGAATGTGCCCGAATATTAAGAGAAGTGGTGGCCGAGTGTCAGGTGTGTATAAAGAACTGTGAAGAAGGTGTTTTCGAAAATATGCTAAAGTAATAACAACAAGAATATGGAAATTACTCATAAAAATCAAGGAGAACTTGACTCAACCATGCTCCCATTCGTGATGAGAGAGCTGGTAGAACTGGTCATGAAGAAAAAGGCATTGCCTTTAGGCGATGCACTGTATTATATATATTCTTCCAAGTTGTATAAATCTTTGCTGGATAAGAGTACCAAGTTATGGTATTCAAGTACATTGTCGCTTTATGAAACATTGGAGAAGGAAAAAACAGAAGAAAAACGACGGTATAACGGTGACACGAAGATCCTGCTTTTCAAGATGTTCTGCATTGAGAATTATAGGGAGGAAAAGAAACAAAGTGCGGAAGAAACCTTGTTGTTGTTTTCGGACTATGGGGTTTTTGATTTTTTGGATGAGACTTTTGAAATGCTTCATACCCAAGACCCCGAATATATATTAGATACTATAACGACTTATATCAATAAAAGAAAATGAGACTATTTCATGGATCTACAGTTACCGTGAAACGCCCTAATATACAGAAAGGACGGAAGGCTACGGACTTTGGGAAGGGATTTTATACGACAACCAACTTTGAACAAGCAAAAAAATGGGCTTTGTTGAAGAAGAACAGGGAACAGAGCGAAAAAGCAATCGTCTCTGTTTATGAAGTTCCCGATGATATTCTTGATAGGGAATATCCGGTTCTTCGGTTTATGGGTGCGACAAAAGAATGGCTGGAGTTTGTTGTCAACAACCGCAGAGGAAGAGAAAACGGTGACTATGACCTAATAATGGGGCCTGTCGCAAATGACCAGTTATATGCGACAATTCGGCTTTATGAACAGAGAGTTGTTACGGCTGAAGCCGCTATTGAGATGCTGAAAGCGCATAAGTTGTTCAATCAGCTTTCATTTCATACGGTAACAGTCGCTTTGTTGTTGAAGTTTGTTGAATCAATTGAAGTGGGGTAAAGAATATGTGAAGTGAAAATAGGGGGAAGTTTATCCCCCAATGGTAAGGTTGTTTTTTGCGTCCACTTAGTTTTTTCCCACCCACCCTTTCAGCGGAGTGACTGCCCGGCAGTCTGTTGCTTACCCATATGTCCTAGCCTTTTAGGGCTGTAGATAGGTAGTTGGATATTTCGCTGCCAAATCGGCAGTCCGCTTCAATCGTTTGCTTGCTTTTCTCCGAGTGGAGCCTTTCTGCTTTTCCGGTGGTGTAATCTTCTTTTATTGGAAACAGGTGTAGTGGCTGTATGCCTGTGTGGTTATGTTCTCCCGCAGAATCCGCAAGTCAGTTCTTCCGTTGCAGCTTTTCATTTTATCGTGCAGTCACTTTTTTCGATACGTGGAATATGATATGCTTCATTCTTCGGCTTCATTTTTTTAAAAGGAATTGCAGATGTTTCTTCCGGTGTGTCGATAGGCGGCTGACCATCTTTTCGGGATGTGCCATGCTTGCTGTCTAACCGGTTGTTTTTTGCATCCTTTCCAAACCTGTTACTGATTTTCAAGTTTTGTCTTTTTCATATCATTTTTTAGGGAAGTCAAATCATTTTCCGTTGCAAATATAGATTGTTGCTAACCCCTTTTACGGGGATAAGGGGACGATTCACAAACACCACGTTGTTATTCGTCTGAAATCTTCCTTTTTTTGCCTTGCACAAAAAGCGTATTTAACCCGAATTATTCGTTGCCATCTTCACCAATAAAAAAGTTACAAATCTTCCTTTTTCCGGCCAGCATAAAAAGAGTATTTATATCTTTTTTCATGGTGTCCCCCAAAGCCAACAATCAGTTATTGCACTGTAAAATTGATTAATTAACTTCTAAAAAATCAGAGATATGAAAAAGATTGAAAATTCATTCGCAGTAACAGGCAGGATTTGTAGGGATGCAGAAATCCATTTATTCGAAATAGTAAAGGTTGCACACTTCTCTATTGTGGTCAGTCGCATAGGCAAGATAAATGAAGAAAAAACATTTGTTTCCTCTGTTATGAAAGTTGAAGCCTGGAGTAAGATGGAAGACCGCTATGCTTTTTGGATACTGCAAAAAGATGTACTGATTACCGTTGAAGGCTACTTTAAGCCGGAAGAATGGACGGATTCTAAAAGTGGGGAGAAACGTAACCGCATTGTGATGGTAGCTACTAAGTTCTACCCGACTCCGGAAAAATAAGAACCCCCGGACTAAAAAGAAAAAGCAATCAAACGATTGAAGCGGCACAAGGTCGCTTCAATCGTTTGCTAATGCGGCAGAAGATTATAAAAAAAGTGTTTCTTAATTTGGTGATTTTCAGATTTATCGGTATTTTTGTATCAAAAATGATACCTAAATATGTTTTTCTATGAAAAGATTATATGATACATATACAATATACGAATTTTCAGATGAATGTATTGTAAAGGAAATCTGCAAGAGAGTTAAGTCTATAAGACTTAGCTGCTGTTTTTCCCAGCAAGAATTTGCGGATAAGGCAGGAGTATCTATCGTTACTATTAAGAGAATAGAATCTTGTAAAGTAAGTGATATTGCCCTAAGTACATTGCTTAAGATTTTGCGTATAAGTGGAACTCTTGAAGGCGTTGTCGGTTTGGTTCCGGAACTTCCAGACTCCCCTTTCCTAATCAATGAAAAAACAGGTAAAAGAATACAAAGAATTAACGGTAAACGTAAGATGGTATGAAGAAAGAGCCGATTATAGTGAATGTATATCTGTGGGGGACTTGCATTGGCAAATTGAATTGGGACTTTGAAAAGCATTGTTCTGTATTCCAATTTACGGATGAATATAGGAAACAAGATTATGATATATGCCCTTCCACACACCCTAAGAGAACCCCTTTGTTTGCGTCTTTCTATGGGAATAAAGATAAATTATATCAAGGGCTTCCGGAATTTCTTGCAGATGCGCTTCCTGACTGTAGATACTAATTGAAAAGTGCGCTGTATTCTAATTGAAAAGAGCTCCATCCATAACTTGTTACAAAATTACTATAAGTTTAAAATATTCATTTATCTTGTCTCATTTTTTGTGTTTCCTTAAGCCTATAAGACAGTCCGGTCATATTAACCAGATAAGCTTTATGTGTAAGCCTGTCAACCATTGCCGCCACAAGCACCTTGTCCTTTATGATTTCATTCCATCTGTTAAAAGCCAAATTAGTAGTAATGATTGTAGCCTTTTTTCCGGCTCTTAACGACAGGTGGTTAAAAAGCAGTTCTCCTCCTTCCTTGTCACAACTGACATATCCGAACTCATCACAGATGACCAGATCGTATTTTTCAAACCTTAATTGTAGCGTCCTCAGTGTCTTTGCTGATTTAGCCTCCCTTATCTGGGTAAGCAGGACCGGCACTGAAGTAAACAATACGGTAAAGTCCTGTTGGCAGGCCTTTATTCCTAAAGCCGTAGCAATATGCGTCTTTCCCGTTCCCGGATTTCCATACAGGACCAGGTTTCTTCCCTGTCTGATGAAGTCCAGTGTCTCCAATTCAGGTAATATTACCTGTGCCTCTTTGGGCATGTCTTCCATAACAAGCTCATGCAGATACTTCATTTGTGGAAATCCCGCAGATCTTATCCTTGATCTTCTTCTACACTCCCTTCTCCTGGCGCTTTCCTTTCCAAGCAATTCCGTCAAGAACTGCAGATGGTTCCAGTTTTCTTCAGCTGCCAATGAAAGGGTGCATTCCAGTTCCTCTTTAAAGGCCAGAAGCTTCAGTTCTGCAGCATAGTCATAAATGGTTTCTTTTTCTGATTTCATATATTATAAACTTAAATGGTTGGTATTATATCATGCACTTCATTGTATCCTGTCATGAGCGCCGTGATGCCTTCAAGCATATCCACAGCTTCTCTTTCTATATTCTCCTGTTGTGCCGGGAGAACAGGCGGTTCCATGGTTTCTTCTGTCTCTCCCTGTACGCTACCATGCAGCATGGCCTTTACCTGGTCCGGAGATATCTTTCTGACACCACGTCCGGTCAGCTCCTTGCATGCCGTGACAATGTCCGTTCCGGAAAATCCATTTTTTCGGGCATAGTCCAGCAACAGAACAAACGTCCTGTTGTCCTCCTTGAAATGGATGTCATACAGCCTTCTCAGTTCTTCCGGTGCTCTTTGCCAAACCACAGAGTGGGGCAATGCCCCCGGTTTACGGGAAAGTGTACGCAAATAGTGCTCCAGCTTGATGCACCAGTCTCCACCGCAATAACTGCGTTGATGAGAGGCCACTTTCTCCTTCCCGTACAGGATGACGATTTTTTCACTATAAACCTTGACATGTACTTTTTCTCCCACAAGAGAATCAGGTACGGAATAATGAACATTTTTCATGCTGATAGTTGACCATTTATCCACAATGTACTCATAGACCTCAAAACAGCCCAGATTACCGGGAAAAGGCTTCAGCGATGACAGGTCAGCTTCCAGGCGTGATGTTTTCTCCGCTGTTGAAAGACTGCCTTGCTCGTTGTTGACCTGCATACATACCCGGTTTAAATGCTCCTGGGCAGAATGTATATCACCAAAATGGTCTGTCAGGCAGAAAGCTTTCCTTCTGACATATTCCACGCTGCGCTCCACATGTCCTTTCTCCCATCCGGCCCGTACATTACAGAAACGGTACTCAAAACAATAGAAACCGGACATCTTCATCAAAGCTTCTGTAGGTTTCTTATCACCACCGACAAAGCTCTTGACGGCTACACGCATATTGTCATAGACCATCATGGCGGGGACACCATGTATATCCCTGAAAAAGTTACGGTGGGATTCCATGAAGGCAAGCGTATTCTGATGCCTGAAAAGATAGGCGTATCTGCCATTGCTATGCCCGAAAGTGAATACGGCCAGATAAAACTTGGTTTTGACGCCGTCAATAAAAAGAAGAACTTCACCCCAGTCAAACTCGGCAATGCATCCAGGCTCATAGAACAACCGGATAAAGGCTTCGCTCTTTTTCTTCTCTTTGTATGACTCTATATTTTTTATATAACTGCATACTGTGGCGTAACTGATGGTGTATCCTTGAGATAACAGAAACTGGTGGATATCCTTTTTCAACATGCGCTGTTTGCGAAGTCCGGTAGCTATCTTAACGGCATTCTTCTTCAGGCAAAATCCTATCTTATCCTTAATCTCTTGTGTGAGCCGGCGAGGACGGCGTCTGGAACTGTCATACCTGGGCTGGATGGTAAGCAAATCACTCAAAGCCTCTTCTGGATTGTCCGTGCGGATGGCTGATTCGTACTTTGAAAGAATATTGTCAACGGTATGACGGCTGACATGAAGTTCACGAGAGATACGCCGTTTGCTATAACCGCATACTCTATACATGTGTATTATTGATTGTCTTTCTACCATAGTCTTCATTTTACCTTTGCATTTGGATTATACAAAGGTCATTATACTTATCCTATGGTGGCGCAATTTTCAACTGGAATATTGGCGCACTTTTCAATTAGTATCTACATCCTGACAAATGGGGGGCTTCCCTATTTGACCAATGGCTCACGGATAATAATATAAAGGTTACGGAATCATTGCCTCTATTGAAGCTCTCTTATATTGGCAAGAGGGCTATGGGAGCATTGGAATTTGAACCGGAATTTAATGATGATGCCATCCATGAGTCAGTAAATATGTCATCATTGGCAACTTTGGCTTCTAAAATATATAATGATCGAGATGCTGCTGTCATATCACCGGAGGATAGCCTCACGATGAAAAAGTTGATATATCTTGGAACTTCTGCCGGTGGCATGCGCCCGAAGGCAGTGATTGCCTATAATCTCGAAACGGAAGAGTTTCGTTCCGGCCAGGTGGATTTGCCTGAAAATTTTAAGCAGTATATCATCAAATTTAAAGAAGCAGATGACTCTCCTACCACAGAGATAGAAATGGTATATAGCGAAATGGCAAAGGCGGCGGGAATCAACATGATGCCATGCTTCCTGAAAGAAATTGATGGAAGAAATCATTTCGTAACGGAAAGATTTGATCGTAAGAATGGAGAAAAGCTCTTTAGTCAGACCCTTGCGGCCATTATGCCGGGTGCAGATGATTATATGAAGCTGTGTTGGATAGCAGAGACTCTGAAACTTCCCCAGGAAGACAAAGATCAGATATTTATCAGAATGGTATTTAATTATGTCGCAGGTATATCCGATGATCATAATAAGAACATATCGTTTATCATGGATAAGGCAGGGGTATGGCGTTTATCACCTGCATATGATGTAATGTTCACGGCAAATACATGGGAAAATTCTTCAGCACACATTCATTCGATGGGCGTGATGGGCAAAAGGTCTGCCTTGACTACAAGTGATTTCGTCAACTTTGCCGAGGATTTTGTAGAGGAGCCCGAAAAGAAGATATTACAGGTGTTCGATGCTGTAAGCAAATTTCAATCGTTATGCGCCACGTATGGCATAGATAAGGCTATATTTGATAAAATCCAACATGTATTGGATGGATTGGTCACTGATGATTTGGATTTGCTGCAATTAACTTAAAGAACAGTAGATGGTGATAGTTGCTCCAGTCTTTTCTGGAACGGCTTTCTTTTCTTTTGAGATCTTTATACCCCTATTTGTTATTTTGGAGAAAGTCACATGTTTCCCACCCACCCTTTCAGCGGAGTGACTGTCCCCGTTTCAGGATTTCTCATAGTCACTCGCAGGCTCCGTGATTGTGTGAAATCCAGGAATGGGGAAGGCAAAGGAGAGAGGCATATCCGGTCTGCTTTCGGAGCTTCGGCCACATCGAGACAACCTCTTTCCGGCGGCTATGCCACTCTCCTTTTATTTGCCCGGCAGTCTGTTGCTTACCCATATGCCCCAGCCTTTTAGGGCTGTATATAGGTAGTCGGATATTTCGCCGCTAAATCGGCAGTCCGCTTCAATCGTTTGCTTGCTTTTCTCCGAGTGGATGCCTTTCTGTTTTTCCGGTTGTATAATCTTCTTTTTCCGGAAACAGTTGTAGTGGCTGTATGCCTGTATGGTTATGTTCTCCCCGCAGAATCCGCAAGTCTGTTCTTCCGTTGCAGCCTTTCATTTTATCGTGCAGTCACTTTTTTCGATACGTGGAATATTGTATGCTTCATTCTTCGGCTTCATTTTTTTAAAAGGAATTGCAGAGGTTTCTTCCGGTGTGTCGATAGGCGGCTGACCATATTTTCGGAATGTGCCATGCTTGCTGTCTGACCGGTTGTTTTTTGCATCCTTTCCAAACCTGTTGCTGATTTTCAAGTTTTGTCTTTTTCATATCATTTTTTAGGGAAGTCAAATCATTTTCCGTTGCAAATATAGATTGTTGCTAACCCCTTTTACGGGGATAAGGGGACGATTCACAAACACCACGTTGTTATTCGTCTGAAATCTTCCTTTTTTTGCCTTGCATAAAAAGCGTATTTAACCCGAATTATTTGCTGCCATCTTCACCAATAAAAAAGTTACAAATCTTCCTTTTTCCGGCCAGCATAAAAAGAGTATTTATATCTTTTTTCATGGTGTCCCCCAAAGCCAACAATCAGTTATTGCACTGTAAAATTGATTAATTAACTTCTAAAAAATCAGAGATATGAAAAAGATTGAAAATTCATTCGCAGTAACAGGTTTTATCGGTAAGGATGCAGAAATCCGTAG
>NZ_QTMJ01000030.1:7977-44223 GCF_003635485.1 Parabacteroides sp. AF19-14
TTTTATCGGTAAGGATGCAGAAATCCGTAGTTTTGAAACAGCAAGCGTAGCACGCTTTTCTATCGCGGTCAGCCGTGCAGACAAGACAGGTGAAGAAACCTCTTATGTTTCCGCTTTCATGGGGATTGAAGCCTGGAGAAAGAATGAAGCACTGGATTCCTTCGATGTATTGAAAAAAGGTGAGCTGATAACCGTTGAAGGCTACTTTAAGCCGGAAGAATGGACGGATTCTAAAAGTGGGGAGAAGCGTAACCGCATTGTGATGGTAGCCACCAAGTTTTATCCGGCTCCGGAAAAAGAAGAAGAAAAACCGGATCAGCCTAAACAGAAGGCTGTCTCTAAAAAGAAAAAAGCAAGCAAATGATTGAAGCGGCCTAGTGCCGCTTTTTTTTGCTACATATCCGAGAGTGTTTTTGCGTTCACGCAGTATTCTTCCCCACCCTCCCCTTCATCGGAATGACTGTTCTCATTCCCGGTTTGCCCGTAGTCATCCGCTATGCGGCTGATTATGGGCAAACCAGAAAAGAGAAGTTCCAAACGTGGGCGGGATTGCAATGGTCATCACCCGGAGCTTCGGCATTGCCGAAACAACCTCCTTCTTCCGTATTGCAGTTCCTTCCTTTTACCGTTTGTCCCGGCAGTCCGTTGCTAACCCGTTCCCCCCCTGTCACTTGTGGCAGGGAGATAGGAATACGGTTTTGCAAGCAAAACCGTATGGTTTGTTTTACTTTCCGTACTGCCCTTTTCCTTGTTTTCTGCCTCCCCTAATGGGCTTTTTTCATAGCTCCATCTGAGATCCTTTGTTTTTGAACGGCAAATTTATTTCGGGGGATGGATACGAAAGAGTTCCGGTCTTCGCGCCTTTGTCCCGAAAAAAATAACGCCGGACGGCTTCGCTGTCCCCAACATTGTTTGTCGTCCAAAACTTTTCTTAATCCCTCCTTCCTTATTGTTGTGTGCCGTAAAAAAAAGGCTCATAAACTCAGATGGGGCATGAAAGATCAAAAAAAAAGTCGGCAGAAAGAAAAGGCCATCCCGGAAAGGGGTTTTAAAAAAAGGTCTTTAAATCTAGC
This sequence comes from Parabacteroides sp. AF19-14, assembly GCF_003635485.1. Lineage (NCBI taxonomy): Bacteria > Pseudomonadati > Bacteroidota > Bacteroidia > Bacteroidales > Tannerellaceae > Parabacteroides > Parabacteroides sp. AF19-14. The sequence continues at coordinate 9,051 of NZ_QTMJ01000030.1, forward strand.
TGAAGCATAAAATTAGAAGTTTAACAAACTAAGTAGCAGAAGTATATGCAAATCATTCAATTTGTTTTTTCGGTCATCATCGCTCTTTGTGCAGTGGCTATGTTTGTCGGAGCGGTAATAACGCCAAGTCCGATAAAGGTTGTGTCGGTTACGTTGTTGGCTCTTATTTGCCTATTCTCCTTGTTTCTCGTGAAATTGGCTTATTGTGAAATGAAATCTAAAAATGATATACTATGAAAGTGTCAGAACAATTTAAAAGTACCATCAAGGCATACCTTGATAATATGGCAGCGGTGGATAGTCTGTTTGCTCCAGTCTATCAAAAACCTACAAAGAATATAGATAATTGCATTACCTATATTTTAAACCAAGTGAAGAAAAGCGGTTGCTGTGGTTTTAGTGATGATGAAATTTTTGGTATGGCGTTGCACTATTATCAGGAAGATAATATTGAGGTGGGTAGCCCATTGAAATGTAATGTAGTCGTAAATCATCATGTTGAATTGTCAGAGGAAGAAAAGAAAGCGGCTCGTGAGGCTGCTATCAAAAAATTGCAGGAGGAAGAATTGGCAAAGTTGAAGAAGCGTCAACAAGCTAAACGTGAGAACAACACCGAAGTACAAACCCAGTTAACTCTTTTTTGATATGAAACCCAAGACAAAATTACAAATGGAAATCGTGAATGGGAGCAGGAAGTTAGCTCCCGTTTCAGAGGCTCAAAAGCGTTATGCCTATAAACATTGCTTTGTGCATTATTTCAAGCGTGATGCAAAGGGGAATTGCTTTTGTTTGGATTGTGGGCATACATGGCGGGATAAGGAAGATAAGAAAAACTGTAAATGTCCTCATTGCGGTATGAACCTGAAATTGGAGAATAGCAGGAAAAGGACGGCTGTATATAAAGAATATTTTTGTGTGATTACTACATACAAGCAATATCAAGTTATCCGTTTTTTTATGGTGGACTGCCGGCTGAAAAAAGGGTCTCCGGCTAATTACTTTATAATTGAGGCGGTACAGTGTTGGATGAATAAAGAGGGCAAGACAGAAACGCTGTCTTTGCTGCGGGGCATGTCTATATTTTATTACGATGCATGGATATATGGAAGTTCTTTGGAATTGCGTAAGCGGAATGTGCATCATGACCGTATTTATGATATTTGCCCGGCAGTTATCTATCCGAGAATGAAAGTGATACCCGAACTTACGAGGAATGGATTTAAGGGTGCCTTTTATGATATTTGTCCGAGTTCCTTCTTTATGACATTATTAACTGATAATCGGATGGAGATATTATATAAGGCAGGGCAAATGAATTTGTTCTTGAGATTTTTAGAGAGAAAATACGGTATAGATAAGTATTGGACGTATGTAAAAATCTGTTTAAGACATGACTATGTGATACATGATGCGGACTTGTGGCTGGACTATGTGGATATGCTGATAGAAAATAAATTGGATGCGAGAAATCCTCATTATTTGTGTCCGTTGAATGTAGAAGAAGCGCATGATTGGGTGATGGGGAAATGTAAGAAAAAATATTCTGAAAAGGATGAAAAAGACTATATTGCTGCCAAATCACGTTTCTTTAATCTTTCGTTTGCGGATGGAAATATTATGGTTCGGGTATTGGAAAGCCTTTCGGACTTTTACAAAGAGGGAAAGTTGCTGCATCATTGTGTATTCAGCAACGCCTATTATAAGAGAGAAGATTCGTTGATAATGTCGGCAACGGTGGATGGAAGGCGCATGGAAACGGTGGAGTTTTCACTTAGCAGGATGGAGGTGTGCCAGTGTCGTGGAAAGTCTAACCAATTATCAGCCTATCATGACCGGATTCTGAATTTGGTACGGGATAATATACCGTTGATAAGGGAAAGGATGGTAGTGTAATGAATAGCCCACACATCTAAATGTGTGGGAGTTCTTTTTTGGAAGACGCCCAAAAAAGAACCCCAAAAAACGTTGTCGCTACACATCGTTACGCTCGGATTATTTGCTTGTCGGCTTTAGTTTGCCGATACATTTTTCCATGTCGGGGGACAATAGGAAAGAAGCCGTCTTTTTCTGCTGCACCCCTGAGTGTGGCTGGACGATGGCATACCTGCATTTTAATATCTTGCCGATAACTTCCGTACTGTCACGGTGCAGGTACATGGCTTTCATGGCATCCGTTGCTTTCAGGCTTTTTTCGGCTTCCATATAGGCGGAAAAGGACGGTTTGAATAAGGCACGGGGACTTTCCGCTTTCTGTATGACAGCGGATAATTGTGCGCTTTTGTTGTTCAGGTAGCACAGGCTGTCCGATACGGTGACGTCTTCTGTTTCCAACACTTCCAGTAGTTCGAACTTTAAATCCGTCCAGGTGCCGTGAGAATCTGTCTGAACCCATTCCGCAATGGCCTTCTCATAGCCGGGTTTGCTGCATGAGGAAAAGGCAATGAGCAGCATACAAAAAAATAAATGCTTGATATTCATATTGATCTGATTTTATAGGTTGTCGTATTATGTGATGGAGCAAATCTATGAGGTTACTGGCCGTCCTCCGTGGAGGAACAGATGCCACACGAGATTTTCAGATCATCGTTCCAATCCTTGTTTTCCGAAAGTTCGACGTTCTTCAGTTTCCGTACCTTGTTGCGGAGTTCATCGTTACTCAGGCTCTCGACATCAGTCGTATCGCCATGAAAGTAACGATGCAGCCATAGAGTGTACTTGTGCCCTTGTTTGTCGTTGTCAAAGATGCTCCGGAGCTCCTTTACCTGGTTCTTGTCAAGAATCAGGCGTAATAGCCTCATTTGTCCTTCCGTGAATGTCCCTTCCGTAGATACATATACAAGATTGAGGTCGTTTCCGGAATGGCGTAATTGATAGTGGGAGATACAGTCTATAAATGACTCCCCAATGTAGAGAATGTCTATCGGGCGGCTTTTGTCATGGTTGCTGGTCGCCAGACAGTCGAACTTGCCACCGATAATCCCTTTGAATGTTTCATTTCGTTGAGAAATGGCTTGCACACCGTTTTCATTGTACATCTTGATGCACACGTTGCGGTAAACACTCCCTTTGTTCTTTACCTCACGGATAAAGAAAGTGTCTTTGAAGAACCGGCTTTCAATGCTTTCTTTCAGGATACCTCTTTTCTGGAGATAATTGCCCTTGTAGGGTTGTAGCTGGCTCAAGTAGAATTGAAGTTCGTCCGCTCTCATGCTTGTGTTACCTACTTCATACCGGCTTTTTTCGGGTGTCGTGATGCGGTTGGTGTTGATGTAGTTCTGAAGGATCTCCCCCACCTCGCGCAAGGACGGCATTTTTCCGGTTGTTTCAAATAGATGTTCCTGCATCAGATCCATGATACTGCGGCCACGCACGCTGTCACTATGCACGTCCCAATAGGTGTATTGGTTCTGCGAGTTCCGCTTGATGACGATGGTATGCGTTCCGTTGCTCATTTTGGGACAGGAGTTGGAAGAGCCTTCCACGATTTTCCATCCTAGTTCCAGCAGGAAATCGGGCAGAGAAATGGTTGTTTTTATCTGATTGAAATCGACTTTCATAACGTTGACTGGATTAGTTGAATCTCATTTTATCTGAGCTTAGATTATAAATGAGAAAGATTATCTTTCATAAAGATAAGAAATATCATCTAAATATGGAAGAGAAAGTATATGTTTTTTGATTCGTCTGCATTTTTATTTCAAGGTACTGTAAACCAAATCAACAGTAGTGTCTATACCGGGAACGGCCTCCAACTGTTTGCTCTGGTTGAATACGCTTTCCCCGTCTTTTTTTATCTGCATGGTGATGATAGCACTCTCTTTTGAATAGAGAATGCCTTGCACGGTAATTTGGCTGACAGGCTTTTCCGTGCTGTATTCCGCTTTATCGGTGAAACTCTCATCTACGGAAGCTGCGGAGGTACCGGTGCGTTCGTTCCTGAATCTCACGCCGTCAAGATTATATATATGCACACTGCCTTTGGGTGAGGAACCGGTTACGGCTACGGTGATGTGATACATGCCGGCTTTGTCTGTTTCCGATTGGATTTCCTCTTTGTTGCATGAAGCGGCCAATAAGCAGGCTGCCGCTAATAATGAATGAATTTTTCTCATGGTAGGATTCTTTTGTTGAATGTTATCGGATGATTTTTTGTTCTGTCTTGTGTGTCCCGGTTGGCGGAACTGCTGACTTTTCTTTTAATTTGTCCTCTATCTTTTTGAGGATGGCGTTGACATCTTCAATGATTTTGATGTAGTTCTGCTGGATAATCTCTTCCAGGATTTCCAGTTCCATCTCTTCTTTGCCGTTGCCCAGTTTGACCGGTAAGGAGAAACGGGGTATCTCCTTCTCTTCAAAACGGCACATATCCATCTGCACGCTGAAGAATGGCGGCTTGCCTCCGGCAATCTTGCCAATGAAGTGTCCGGCTGCTTGTCCGGCAATGTCCCTTGCCTTTAAGACTTTTTCTTTTTGCAGGCTCTCCGTGACACTGTTATTGCCACCGGCTTGGTGTGAATAAGATTCTTGCGCTTCTTTCTTCTCCCCAAGCAAGTTCTCGATGTCTTTGGCGGTCTTCTCATTTCCGGTCATACCGTAAGCCTGCGTTCCGCAGGAGGCTTTCAGGATGTTGGCACTTTTCTCTCCATAGTCCCTGACCGCTTGGTTGAAGTCCTGAACGGCGAGAATGGTAGCGACATTGTGCTTCCGGGCGGTTCCGATGAAAGTGTCAATGCCTTGCAACAGGATGGTCGGAAATTCATCTACCATGAATATGCTGGTCGCTTTGCCGGGATTGTTCATCTGTGACATCAAGACGCTGCCGATGCAGGAAATAGCAGGGGAAACGGCTTCCTTGATGGTGGGCGCATTGCCTACGCATAACAGCGTTGGGTGTTCCTTGTTGGTTATATCCAAAGAGAACTCTTCTTCGGGAAGTGGCGACAACACCCAGAAGATGTATTTGTTGTTCAGGAGTACCAACGGAGTCTGTGCGGATGATACGGCTCCGGCTGTCTGCTGTTGTGCACCCAGTTTCCAGGCGGTCAGCATGGAGGACATGTTCAATGCGATTTCAGGATCTTCCGACAGCCAGTGGAATACTAGGTTGCTGTCAGAAAGGGCAAGGGCTATCACATGGGGCAGCGTACAGATACCAAGCTTCCTTTCCTTGAAACATTTATAGGCGATTGAATAGACGTAGTTGATGGCATTGTTGGCCCAAAAGTCGGTCTTTTCCTTCCAGCTTGCTTCCAGATTCTTCATCAGTGTCATGATGATATTGCGGATGAATAGCGATTCGTTTCCCTTTGACATGTATTGCGGAGAAAGTACGTTCACCCTGACCGTGCGTGACATATCCACAAAGTTGATATAGGCGAAACGGGGTGTTTCCATCCCCTTGTTCCGGAAATGTTCGATGCTTCCGTATGCGATACGTGAGAGGATGGGTGACTTGTCCTTGGTGGGATCACCCTCCCAATCGTACACGAATCCGGCATAGTTGCGCTCGGCGCACTGGTAGATGATTCCCTTGATCCAGCTCTCTGATTTACCGCTTCCCGGACCGCCGTCGATATAGACATTCTGCTGCGGCTTATGGATGACCAGCGGCCCGGAGGCGGTTTCAAAGCGGAAGTAGAAAGCCGATTCTTCCCGGCTTAACCCGAAAATGCTATCATCGGATTGGGCATGACGCCGGATGAAATAAGGCAGAGTCTTGATGACAAGCAGCGTGTACGCTACGAATAGAATGGGAAATACAAATAGGTTATACCACGCTGATAACCGGCTGAATCCGACAACCAGCATGGATGCCGTAACCAGTGTCATACTGGTGTAAACCCATTTCTTGTTTTCGTCTTTCACTTTGCCAACCGGAAAGAGAAAAGCGAGGCCTCCGATCAGGATAACGTAGAGAAACCGGAATAGGATATCCTTCTCCATCAGCCTTTCCCACATGGCCGGATTACGTAGTGGAGCGTATAATCCCGTAACGATAGCCCACTGAAACAGTACGGCTGTCCCGATGAGCGTGGATAGCAGGATCAGGATGAATGACAGGTCTTTCTTCTCTCTTTCCATGGCCGTTGCTGTTATTGGGGTTGTCCGGATGCCGTTCCGTCACCGCTCTCTTTTTTCTCTGCCTTTCCCAGTAACTCAATGCGTGAGACGGTCAGGCTGACGGATGGGATGTGGCTACCGTCATCCTTCTGGAATACATCGGCATACACATCGCCGCAGACATATACCTGTGTCCCTTTTTTCAGATACTCAAAGACTTTACTCTCGTAATTCACGAAACAGCATACCCATAGGGTCTGTTCCTCGTTGTTCACGTTCTTGTACTTGGTGGATACATGGAAGTTGAATCCTTTTCCGTTCTTGTTCTGCCGGGCATCCGCACCGACATAACCGATAATTTGTCCTGTAAACATAATGATGGTTTTTAAAAGTTTATAATCCGAGCTGTGGCTCATTCATATTTTTCATGGCTGGCTCCGCTTCCATGGAAGGCAGCGAAATGCCGAAAGTGCTGTGTAGCGTTTCAAGGTTGTCGGCTGTAGGATGGTTTGCCGCAACACTTTCCAATAACCGTGATGAAGGGGTAAAACCTTCGTTTTTCATCTGCTCCAATACCGGACGGTTGTCTTGCAGGACGGCCTGCGTGAACCGTTCCTCCGGTGTGAGGTACTGTTCCATCCGTGCGGTATGTTCCTGAATCATATTGCTGGCTTTTCCTACATCGGCAAGGATGTTGTAGATGAATTTGGGATCTTCTTTCAAGGCTCCCAGCCAGTTTTTTAGATACATGGCATTTTCTTCCCGGATATGGGTGGATATTCCCAGGCTTTGCCCGACGGTAGCGGAGGTGAGTTCGGCAACCAGTTCCTCTTTGGCATATTGCTTGTCTCCGAAAATCACGCCTTTTTCCCGGTTCAGATGCTCAGGTTCTCCAGTCGAGTGCGCCATCTCATGCAGTAGTGTGGAGTAGAAATTCTCTCCGTCCTTAAACTGCCCCTTCAGGGGTACGACGATATGGTTATCTTCTCCCCTTGCATGGTAAGCACTATTTCCTTCCTTGGAATAAATGGGGCAGATCCATTGCTGTTCCCGTACCATCGCATCAATCAGAGGCACGGTGAGCATCCCTTGCTCGTCCTTGATGGCCGGTATCTTGAATTGCTCCTTCAATGCTTCCCATTTCTCCGGTTTCGTTTCCTGAAGATTGGTCTGCTGTACGTTGAACACATTGTATGTCTTCAGAAACGGCGTGACCTTATATTCCTGCTGCTCGTTTTTATCCAGGTTCTTATATACGTCGAAAGGTATTTTCTTTCCGTTCTTGTCTCTTACTGAGAAATTCCAGTAAATGACTGGGAATGACTTTTCTCCTTTCAGTATGTTAAGGCCGTTGTCTTTGGCTTGCATGAAGGTCATATAGACCGGCAGGCTGTACTGCTCTTTTTCCGAAAGTAGAAACAACATGAAGGAATTTACTCCGTTGTAGGTTCTTCCCTCGATATTTTGCGGAAGTCCCCCACCCTTTATCCCGAACCAAGGCTTTTGCCAGTTGTCTTCCACCTGCTTTATCTTTTCGATCATCAGTTCGGCGAAACGCTGTAATGCTTTATCACTTGCTGTATCCATGATTTATTGGTATAGATTTCTGTTCTCGTAATCAAGCAGCCATTCTCTGGCCGTTTGGTTGTTTGTCTCTTGCTGCTTGGCAGCCATCTCTTCTTGATAGGCTTGTGCAAGCTCTTCCTGTGCAAGTAGAAACTCTAAGTCACTGATTTCTCCTGCAATGTTTTTCTGTACTAATTCATCGTAATCCATAATTCCTGATTTTTTAGGTTATAAGTCATTGAAAGCCCGGTTGATGGTGCTGGCTATCGGACGGGCCATTTCCTTGCTGTTGTCGGGTTTGGGTGTGCTGGCCAGTTTGACATCTCCCAGTGTCTTTGTGCTGCCTTCCATCCCGAAAATCTTTTGTACGGCTATCAGTGTGTTGGCTTGCACACCCGTTTCACGCATCCGGGTAAGGTCTTCTTGAGTGAGCCGGTACCCTTCTTTCTGTATCTCTTGGATGACATGAAAGTTGTCGGTCTGTGCGGCATCCAACAGACGTGCGGCCTGCCTTTCATGTTCGCCCTGTTCTTCCGGCTTGGTGCCGAACAGCTGGATGACTTCATGGGTTTGCCTTTCATCCAGACCGTGTTCCTTACCGATTCCTTTGATAAACTCTTCACTGGGTTTATATCCTTCCTCTTTGAGCTTCCCGATTTTTTCAAAGTCATGTTTGCCCACCGCTTCCTTAAACTCGGCTTCCATATTGCGCCCCTCTTCGTGTTTTTGCTCTTTTGCAGCTTCTATGTTGGCCGCATGGGCTTCCAGTTTGGGGGTCATGGCCTTGATCAGCTCTTGTGCCTTGCCGGGAGTGATACTCTGTATGTTCTGTATCATGACTCCTTTCCTGTCATCCGTCAGTTGGATGTCGGCAATGAAGTAGCCTTCCGGACTGTGCAGCAGCTTGTTCTCCAGTGCATGGCCGTTGGCGAGCAGGTATTTGTCGGCTTTGGTTAACTTGTAGCCGCCATATTCGCTGGTCTGCCCGATGATGTCGGGAATCTTGATTTCCTGGTTGGTGCGCAGGATGACGGAGTTCAGATCCCGGTCAACTTGCAGCAGGATGTCCTTCTTATTTACGGTGATGGGTACGATGTCACCGGCAAGCAGCTGTTCTTTCTCTTTCTTGCCCAACTTCTTTCCCAGCACCTTGTCCGGGATAACCAACGCCTCTTTGCGGTAGAATACGGAGATTCCGTCATCGTTGAAACGGAGCTTCCCCGGTTTGCCGTGTATCTCCATCAAATCAGACATGACACCCTTTTCCAGCTTGGTGCCTTTCCCGTCGAGGATGTTCCCTTGCTTGTAGGCGTATTCATAGAGCGACTGTCCGGTGTAGCATACCTTCAGGCGATGGTCGATGACGGTAAAGCCGTCCTTGTCATGTCCCTTCAGGTTCTCCCACCGCTTGATGCTGATGCCATCCTTCTCCAGCTCGGCGACATATTTAGGATCATTGGCACGTTCCTTGTCAAAAAGGGCGGATACACGTTCTTTTGATTGGTCACGAAGGCTTTCATCGTACTTTGCTCCGGCTTTTTCCCTGATTTCGCTTACGCTCATGCTCAGCTCTTCCCCGTCTTTGCGGAACCGGAAATATCCGTCCCGGTATTCGGTCTGATAGCCCAGTGATTCGGCGATGCCGCCGAACTGTCCCACGTTGTCGAACATATAGGTGTCTAATGCTTCTCTCAGTTTCATGGCTGTGGCTTGTATAAGGGTTCTGCGGAAAGGATGTATTCGTTCAACACGGCCAGCTTGATGTGCCGCCCGCCGTTTCGCTCGTAAATCTCGATCTCGAATACCTTATCATCGGGTATCGTGAATTTGTCGAAACCAAGTATCAGCCGGTTCCGGCTCTTGCCCTTGATTTTCGTATCAAAATCTTTCTGATAGATAGGTTCGATGGTCGTTTCTTGCTGGATGGCGTTCTTGCTCTTCTTTTGGTCACGCTGGAAACATTTGACAAACTCGATGTCGTAGTCGATGTATGATTTGTTTTTCAGGTCAAAGATGAAAAACATGAAGTCCTCATGCACATACAGATTGGCCATTGACAACTCAAACTTGTTCTCGATGACCCCCAGGCTGTAGATGTTGCGCTTCTTGGTGCGCAGCTCTTGGATGCATCTTTCCATTTCCTCGCTGTTCACATCCACATGGGCGGTATATTTGCGCTGGTCATCAAAATTGTAGGTGAATACGGAGGTATTGCCCCGTTTGATGGTGATGTGGTAAGTGTTCATGGCCTTATCCACCACAAACAGGTTGGAATATGCCACGGCATCTTTGGCGGTTGATACTTTCAACTGGTTGTTGTAGGCGGCCAGAGTGAAGGACACCTCGTTGCCGGGCGTTCCGTAAGCGATGTCCTCCGGAAAGAAGAACTCGGCCAGATGGAGGTCGCTGACTTCTGCCTGATAGTCATGGTGCTGCCATTTCCCGTTGTCCTCGTAAATGTTCGGGTACGAATCCGTGCCGCCTTCGGGAAGGTAGCGGATGTGATAGGTGTAAACGCTTCCGTCGATGCAGACTACGGTCAGGTTGGTCTCTTCGGTGAATCCTTCCGCTTGCGCCGAGAGCCTGACGATATGGGGCGCCTCTTCTACCCGGCTGGCCATGACAAGCTCCTGTTCGCCGATGGCGATATCAGATACTTGCACAGGAAATACCAGGTGTTTCACACAGTCGAAAGAGATAAAGATGTCTTTTTGGCTGATGGCTTGTTTCCGGGGAGTGCCGTTTTCCTGAGCGAAGAGCGGCAGACTGCACACAAAGCAGTAAAACAGTAGATAAATATATTTCTTCATGTTGTCGATATGTTAAACGGTTCTTGAAAAAAAGGCGGTGAATACGGTAATGCCCCATAGAAGAAGCAGGGTAATGCCGAAAGAAACGGTCAGCGGACGGATTTCTTTAAAGGCTCGTCCGTTCCGGCGTGATACGTAGATCCGATAGCCGAAAAAGACCGCTGACAGCGCAAGCAGGTAATTGAGAATGTCTATCATAATTTGTCTATCAATGTTTGAAGGGGATGATTTTTCTTGTTCGTTTTCTCTTGTTCCATTTGCTCATAGAGCTTCTGTAACTCCGCTTGCACGGCTTGCCTACGCAACTTCGATTCCTGACTCTCTTCTTGGATATACATTTCGTAGTTGGACTTGAGATGTACCTTCACTTGTGAGAGGCTCATGTTCAAGATTTGCTTGGCTACCTGGGTGGTGGCGTTGACTACGCTGGTCACTTCGCTGGCCATCGTGCCGATGGAAGAGAGCGGCATGTCAATGTTCTGTACAAGACCTTGTTCCATACGCTTGGCTGCACTGGCTTTCAGGTTATTGGGCAGGTTCAAACCTTCCATGGCATCATTGTCGAAGACAACCACCGATACGGGATTGAGGTTGTCTCCTACCTTCAGGTTGCTGACTACCACATCGAGGCGGTTGGCTCCCAAAGTGGCGATACCGTAAAACAGCGTGTTGGCCGGTATCTTCATGCCGGATAGGGTTACGTCCTGAAGCAACCGCATCCGTACCGTACTGCCCGTGACTACGGTCTGGTCGCCGTGGATGCAAGCCCTGAAGAGGTTGCTGTTTCCCGGTGCGGAGGTCGGTTGGCGGCGTACCCGCTTGCCGTTTTCGGCATGGTAGATCGGGCCTTTTTGCATCAGGCTGTCGGCGGATGGATGGCCGGAAGGGTTGGCAGCGGCTTTCTCCGTTTTTCCCTCTTGGTCATAATTGACAATCCGTTCATACATGCGCTTGCGGTATTTGTCGGATTCTTCCAGTTCCTTGCGGATGCGTGAGTTCTTCTTGGCTTCCCGGATAATCTCGTTGAGCGCCTGCTCGTCCTCCAGTCCGTCCAGTTGGCTTTCCAGCTGATGAGAGAAGCGTCCGTTCCGGCCACCTCCGTATTCTGCCATGACTTCGCTGTACGGATCGTTCTGCATACGGCGGATGCGCTCCAGTGTGGCACGGTCATACCGCTCCTGCTGGTTTTGCAGCTCGAAGTAAAAATCAGATCCTTTGACCTGAGACTCTTTCAGGATGCGTGCCTTCTCCTGCTCTTCCAGTTTGTCCTGCTTATAGGCTTCCATCTTGTCGTTCACCTTGTCGGCCATTTCCGACTGTGGTTCCAAAAAGGCTTGCGAGGCGGCCTGTCTGTCACTCCCTGACGGCACGTTCCCGTCCTCACGGATGAAGAATACATAAAGGAAGAGGATGCCCAGGATTACCGGGATGGCCATCAACAGCTTGTTCTTGTCTTTGATAAGTTTATTCGGTTCCATGGTCGGTTGGTTTAGAGGTTTCTGACTGGTTTTCATTCTTGCCCGGAGAAGCTGCCTGCGATGTGTTGGTGCCGTTGCTTTCCACGGGTTCGGAATAGCGGACAATCCAATCTTCTATCTTGGCTCCGTGCGCATTTTCCTCGCTGCGGGACAGCATATCATAGATGGTGAACTCCGCTTCGATATTACGTGAGATGCTTCCCCGTGCCCGGTACCCGGTCTGCGTGAAGATTATCTTTCCGGAAACGGGTATCGTTTGTGTGTTAATCTCTACATCCTTGATGCGTACCCCGTAACGGATATTCTTTTGTATGAGTGAGTTCAGCATATTCACATCGTTGTACTCGTTCAACAGCTCCTTCCCCTTGTTGCCTATGAGGTTGAGCGCAAGCGAAATGTTCTTCTCGTAGCTGCTCTCGTCAAAGGCATACCAGTGGGTTACGAAGGTCTTTACATGGTTCATGTATTCGTATTGCCGCATATCGCTGGCAGACAGGCTGCTTGCCTCATAGACTTCTCCCTGCCTGTCGATGACGAGAGCCTGGCCGTATGCTTTTTCTATTTTGTTGATAAGGAAGATGATACTGCTGGCAAAAGCGATAGTCAGAATGATGCAGTACCCGGCTGAAAGCCGGATAGTCAGCTTGACCGCATCATCTGCTCCTTTGAATTTCATCAGATTCATAGTTCTATTTTTTATTGTTGTCGTTTATGAAACTTGCCCCGATAGAGGCGGCACCGCCTACGTTGGTCAGCTTGCCGCCTGCCGCTGCGCCTCCCATCAGGGCGATGGTGGCCGCCGTGGTGACGATTGACACGGTTTTCGAAATGATTTTCCCGGCATCGCTGTGTCCTACGATTTTGGAGGATAGCCAGAAACAGCTGCAATAAGCACCAATCAGGGCGAGATCCATTCCTAAATATTGTATCTGCTGCGTAGCTGCGTCCACCATGTCGGCACTTTCCGTATAGATGGCCTTGAAGGTCTGCCATATGATTTGGTTCAGAATATTGATGACGGTGAATACCATACAGGCGGAGCAGAGCGTACCGAACCAGATACTCAACTGTTTCTGAAAGACCGGCAACATGCTTACGGCAAAGACAAACGGGCCGAGAATGACCAGTAGCTTGACAATGACCACGCCGATACCCAAGATGACTACTTGTATGATTCCTACCAATAGGGCGGAAATGCCATGAAGCACAAGGGTGGCGAGGTTGGCGGGGTTGAGCAGCTGCACAATCTTCTCCACGCTGGAGCGTACACCGGTCATTTCGTCCTCTTCCATCTTTTTATCCAGTTCGTGCTGCATGGCGCCGGTGCTGTCTTCTCCGGCTGCTACCTCCGACTGGAGGCTGTGTTTGTCGTATTCGGCAATCATCTCTCCTTGTTCGATGGCTGATTGTGCCATGAACTGGGCAAATTCCTGCGCACGCTCGGAGGTCAGCGAGGTGGCTTCGTTGATTACTTCCATCGTGCCTACGATGGTTTGGGCGATGGGGGTGTATATGCTTAGGCAGAAGAACAGTACCAGGCAACGGGCGATTTCCATCATGTCGGGAAATTTGTCCTCATTCGGGCTTAACAGCTGGCTGGCTCCGTGATAGAGATAGTTGTATGCTAGGTTGCAGATAAAGCAGATGACACCAACACCGAAGGCGATGACTGTCATTTGCGAAACGAGTTCCATCGTCAGACCGTCCGTGATCTGAAGTCCCCAGAGAAAATTATCTTGATTCATAACGCTTTAATTGGTGTGTCGTGTGAAAGCGGCCAACCGTCCCTGGTAATAGGTCTTCCGGTTATGCCCCTTCATGGATTTGTAAATGACCGTGGAACGCACGGATTCGTTAAACTCACGCATCTCTTCGGCGGCTTTTTCCACCGATTCCTTCACCTGCTCGATAAAGGACATGCACCCTTCCGAGTTCATCGAGAAGTAACTGGTCACGGTGGCCACCTTGAACAGCAGGTCGGTACTCAGGCTCAGATTGACGGTCACACGCTGAAAGTTGAGAAATTTCAGGCAGTGGTAATTCGATCCTACGTTCAGGTAAAAGCTGTAGTCGCTGCTCAGGCAGGCTACGTCGTCCAGCAGGTCGGCAAGCTCTTTCAATGATTTGAGTTCCTTCAACTGGTCGATCTTTTGCAGGCCGAGCCGCAGTTCCTGGGCATCGATCATTTCATTGATTTGTGTAACCCATTTCTTGACATTGGCGATCCATTCCGTTGAGTTCAGCAGGGTGTGGCCGGGATCATGCACGACGAACTGGGCATGAACACTGCCGGTTCCCATCAGCCCTATCGAGGCGGCAAGTCCGAGTATGAGAATGATTCTTTTCATGACGGTTATTTGTTGGTGATGAATAATAGGGTGAATATGACACATACCAGCCAGGCTGTCAGATAGCTCTTGGCATTTTCCTTTTTCGTGGCGAGTGCCCATACCACGAAAATGAGCGCAACGCCCAAAAGTGCGGCGGCAATGCTTCCGGCAAGATTGTATGCGCTGCCGTTGAAGTCGGTTGACCAGCCTAGAAGGGCGGTCAGCCCTTGGGTGGCGTCATCCATACTTTTTCCTCCTTTCCTCCAGATAGCGGTTGATGGCCGTATAGGTCGAGCCGCTTTCGTTGAACAACTGCTTCAGTCGTACTACTGTCGCCTGGCGCGAATCGAAGGCTACGGCGGCGAAGTCGGACACCTCGTTGCGGAAGATGAAGGCATCGTTCGACATCTTGATGAAAAACTCTCTCCAGCGTTCCGTGCGCTGCAACGACTCGATCATATAGGCCTCTTCGTCCGTGATGGAAAGCACGGCTTTCACTTCCGGCAGGTTCTGCCGGTGTTCTGAATGGTCGAGGATAATCTTGGTCGCGCAGTTGATGATGATGGAGTCCTTGATACTGGACGGCATGTTTTTCAAAAACAGGATGTTCTGTGCGGCCAGCGTGATGCTTCCCTCCTTTTTACGGAAGGTTCGGTACAGGTAGGCGATGAAGTCTCCGAATTTCTCGTCTTGCAGGAAGTCGAGTGCTTCGTCGATGATTAGCTCTTTGGCAAACCCCTGGCGTTTCTTGATTTTATCCACGATCATTTGCAGGGTGATGATGGCAACGAGTGGAAAGTACTCTTTCTTAGAGGCATCTTCCATATCGAAGGCTATCAGCCGGTCATGCACGATATCCACGTTCTCGGTAGCGTTCAGCAGGAATGACAGCTCTCCGTCCGTATAGGGTTCCAGTAAAAGCAACAGCTCCTCTATCTCGAATTTCTGTTTCTCAAACTCGGTCATCCGTTTGCTGAACACTTCCTTCAGATAAGCCCGGTAAGTTATCAGCGTCGGGAAGATACGCTCATGCTTCTCTCCTATTGAAGAATTGTTCACATAGTCGTAAAATCCGATGACGGATTTCCTGAGAATGGCGTTTTCGGCAGGCAGCATGGGTTCACGTACCTTCCAAATGTAGCTGATAATGGCGACGATGGTCTTTATCTGGTCATCGGCAGACTCGGCATCCGTGGTGTCGATGTACAGGTATTTGCCGTTCTTGTCACGGTCACACAAGAAGGGGTTGAACGCAAATTTCTTCTGCTCGGTAGAGTCGAAGTATTTGCCCCGGTTCAAGGCTATCATCGAGCGGTAAGAGCCGCCGATGTCAATGATCATCACATCCCGGCCCAGCTCATAGCTTTGCAGGATGTAATTGTTCAGCCAGAAAGATTTACCGGAACCGGACGGGCCGATAACGATGCGGTTCTTGTTGTTCAGCGCCGGATAATCCCAGAGGTTTATCTTGGCGGGAGTACCGAAACGGTCATGGTAGATATGCCCTTTCTCGTCCGAAAGGTACATCCCCTCTTTTTGCAGATAGCAGATGGCCTGCTTGGTCGTGTTGACGAAGCCCCGGTAATTGGCCCTGGCATTGCCGGGTATGTTGCAGAAGAACAGGTTGCACAGCTCGGCGTTCTCCACATAGCACGAACTTTGGTTCATAAAGCTGAAGCCTTGCTGTACCAGTGCGGTTTTCCGCATGAGCGAGGTGCGGTCTGTATCGTTCAGCACGACATTGAAGGCGGTATAGGCGGTCTGGTAGTCGAACTGGGTAATCTCATCGCAGAAGGCTGCCTGCTCGCGTTGCTTCTCTGCCGCCGGAGGGTAGAAGTTGGTGATGTAGTTCAGCGCGTCTTTCTCCGCACCGATGGCCGTTACGGTGGCATCTGGATCGGTTATCTCTATCACGATGTTTACGATGTGGTTGAACGGCAGGCCAAGTCCTACGGGGTACAGCATCGAGCATTTGCTCCGTATGCTGTCCGGTATCTCTATGTTTCCCCCGTATGCCTTCGACTTGCCGGTGTGCGGCACGGCCAGTTCCTGAAGATGCTCGCCTTCGTTGGTCAGCGAAAGGATGGAAACGTGCTGCTGCCCTATTTTCATGCTTCCGCTTTCACTGACAGCCATAGGGTTGACGCTCTTCTGCGTGGCATCGTTTTCCGGTGTCTCGTAAGAGAGGTTGACGTAGTCGTAGATGGCGTTGTTCAGTTCCGTATCATCCATCTTGCGTATCTCAAACTGCTGGATGGACGACAAACCGTTCTCAAAGTTCATCAGAAAGGCTTCCATTTCTGTCAGCCGTTGCTGATATTCCTTATAAGGTTGCTTGAACGGGTAGTGCAGCTTTCGCATCAGCGAGGTGCCCGATGCGCTTTTGCGTATCTTACCGTTTCGGCTGCCGTTCGTGAACGTCACATACAGGTTGGTGTAACTGTTCAGTATCTCCTTGCCGTTGAAATGACGGTTGTTCTCCGCTATCAGGGCATTGGAAGAGTATTCTGCATGATGGTATCGCCCCGTATAGTAGAAATTCTGCTGATGGATGACCGTGCCTGCCGGAAGCAGCTTCAAAAGAGCCTCCAACCGCTCATGGATGTATTGCGCCTCGCTTTCCGACAAGGTGAACACTTCGGGCAGAAGCAGCCGGTAGCCGACGGTGATGTCACCGTTCCCGTTGATGACGGCGTTCTCCGTGATGGTCTGGATAGGCAAGACACTTTCCAGATCCACGGATTTGTCCTTCACCTCTATCTCTGTCTGCCGGATATACAGCAGAGCAATCAGCAGGCACAGCGCACAGATTAGCAGGGATATGAGTATGATGATTCCTATCATGGTTGCTGTTTTAGGATGAATTTGAAAATCTGCCGTTTGTCCGTTATCTGCCGGGGGGTGGCGTTCTTGATCCGGAGGCCGGTCAGGTAGTCCGGGTTACCGGCCTTGTGTTCCTTTTTCAAGGTTTGGAACAGCAGACCGGATAGAAACAGAATGGCGGAAATGATTCCGATGATGAGTATCGGGTGCAGCTGCTTGAATATGCTCACGATGATGATGATGGCCGTCAGCAGCATGAAGATGGCGAACTGTCCCGATGACAGACCGAAGAACTTGATCGGCTTGTTGATTTTACGCATGGTTCTCATGGCTCTTCGTTTTTAGATAATCAGGAAGGCTACCATGATGACTACCACGGCGATGATCCAGCCGAGCAGGTATTCCTTGGCATGGGGATTGTTCGTGGCAAGCGAATAGATGACAAAGACCAGAGCGATGCCGAGTACCGCCGCCAAAATGTATTTGGCTACGTCCAGAATGGTGTCCGCACCCTCTTTGGCTTTGTCTGTCACTTCGGATAGGCTGTTAATCTTCAGGCCGCTTTGTGCCTCCGCCACTTGTGCCGTTCCCAACAGCGTGAAGAATATGAGAAAGGTGAAGATAACCTTTCCATAGCGGTTAATGACTTGGTTCGCTTTTTCTCTTACATTTTCGATTGCTTTCATTTTGTTCCTATTTTTTAATTAAACATGAATCGTTTTCAGTCTCTCCCATTGCACATCCTTATACTTGATGGATATGGGCTCTTCTTTCGGCTGTTCCGGCAGTGGTTTGCCTGAGTAGTAGTAGGCTCTTCCATGCAGGTACATATCGGCTATCTCGGCAGCCAATTCCTCTTCTTCCAGCTCAGGCTGAAATACCACGCAGATGACCGGACAGGCTCTCTCCTGCCCTTCCTTGCGCACCGCCTCCCTTATCGGCTTCTCTTTCTCCTTTCCGGAAGAAAGTGCTTTCTTCTTTTTCCGAAAGTAAAAGTGAAGCGTGACACAGGCGAGTATGGCAACCAGTATCAAATCCACTACGTTCATAAGAGTTGCCAGATAATGAGCCAAGTGACCAATGCCGTGATATAGGTGATGATGGCCTCTTTGGTGCGCTCGTGGTTGCTTATCAGCTTTTTAAGTACCGCTAGTCCGGCACATAGAAAGCCTACCCCTATCAGCATGGCGCCTATTTCACGGTATAAGGAGATCAGGCCGGATACATTTGTATCGGCTAACAATATGATAATAAGCATGGTGATATGATTTGTCGGTTAGTAGAGCAGTATCTTTATTCCTACGTTCCAGACAGTGTTCCACTTGTCAATGGATAGGGGATTCCAATGTTGTTGTATGCGGGCAAGCAATGCCGTTCGGGGCAGGATGAATACTTCCAGTTCCGTTTCCAGTTTCGGGCCGATGATGAAGTTGTATTCCTTATCGGGGTGGCGGACGTATTCTGTACCGATGAATCCTCCCAGGCCGATGCCCCAGTAAACGGATTTCAGGTTGCAGGCCAGGGTTCTGTAATAACCGCCGTCCACAAAAAAGTCCTTACCCTTGTCATGTATCGTTTCGGGAATCGTTTCTTCCGGGTTCAAGGTAGAGACTTGCGGTAGGTTGGCTGTATATTCGTAAGGTTTCTCAAAATAGCTAAACCCGGCTTTCCAATAGCTTGTCCGGTTGATGTATCTGGAAAAGGACAGGTTGTAATAGTTGCCTGCATTGCCGAACAGGTTAGTGCCGTAGTTCAATTCAAGTGCCGGGATGTTCTCATAATGGCGTTGCGCAAAAGCGCTTACGGTGCATAACAGCAGGCTAAGGCTGATAGCAGTCAGTCTGATGTGTTCCATGGGAATTACTCTTTAGGTTATTAATGTTATATATTTTTCTATTTGTCTCATACGGTGTTTCCAATTTACGCGGATTCCTGTCGGCAGAACCGAATCAAGGTGCTTATCGCGTTGTTTTCGCTCCAAACATATAGATTATATACGGGAGGACAAATTTTATGAAGGGCTTTTAAAGGGCCTTTCGTGTTTATTTAATGTGCATTAAAAAATACATGTGCCGTAAACCGGCAGGTGTGGAATAATTCTACAGAAAAAAGCCGGATAGGATTAGTTGTGTAAAACTGTCCTGCCCGGCTTATAGGGTTTGGTTTATATGCGCTTTCGGATGTTGCTCAATGCTTGTGGCGTGATGCCGATATAACTTGCTATGTCTTTTAAGGGTATTGAACGTAACAGCCATTTTTCATTGGCCAAAAGCGCTTTGTAACGCGCTTCGGCATCCAGTGTGTAAAACTCCTCTTCCCTTATTATTTTGCGGTTGATGGATCTTACCAAATGTATTCTGGCCAGCTTGTTGAAATTGATGGATAACTCATATAGCTGATGAAGATCTTTTTTGGGCAATCTCCAGATCTTGCATGGCTCCAATGCCTTGATATTGTAGTGGGCATGGTGTTCTTCATGTGAAAGGAAAAAATTGATGAACTCTTTGGCTTGGATAAACCGTGCTGAAATCTCTCTATTCTCTTTGTCCGGAAACCATAACCGGACGATGCCGGATTCCAGATAATAGAGGTAGCATACTTCCTCGCCCCTGGTGACGAGGTGTTCTCCCTTTTTGATATGGATAAGCTCGAAATGAGCATCAAGATACGCCTTTTCTTCGTCTGTCATCCGCACGTGAAGATGGGCGCCCATTACCATGAGCGTCTCATCTATCAGGGTGGCAATTGTTTGAACCATTGAATTTGTTTTATGTTTATATAAGGGTACGGAAACGTACCCTCTAACATGGACGTGGCGTTCCAACAACAAAGGCACGCCCCGTACCAGTTTCATACTGGTACAGGCATGCGCCTGTTGTTGTTAATTCCTTAACGATAGATGCCACTCTTTTGTTAGACAGACGGACGTATGTAAAAAGCGGGCTGCCAATTTTCTGACAATCCGCTGCAAAGATACTATTTTATGGTTTTTGTTCCAACTTTTAGGGATTTAAGTTGACGGCAAGGTCTTCTGGACGAATGCCTACTACCTTTATATAGATATCCCGGTAGATGTTCTCCTTAATCTCCTTGTCCTCTTCAGAATAAAGCCATGCGGTAAATTCATGATAATATTCGCCGGTTCCCAATTTAAAGAAATCCTTATATTGATAATGTCTGCTCACGGGAATGCCTTTCTTGTTTAACAAGAAGCATGATTTAAGCGCATCGTGATATTGCGAGGTCAGTATCGCCTTTATCTTTTCGTCGAAATATTCCAATGTTTCCTGGTCAAAGAAAAACTGTACGGTGTAGGGCCACTTCTCCCCTTTTCCTTTGATGTACTGGTATTGGAATTTGGTTCTCTCCAGCTTTTTGTTGATACCGTTTAAGATGCTGGTCACCTTCTTCTTCCGGTCATGGTTGTCCTTTACCGTTACATCAAATTCCTTGGCAAGTTGGTCAACCGTAACGGTGAAATAAGGTGCTTGTCCTTGGTCAATCTTATACTTGATCAGGTAAATCATTTTCGCCAGGTTCAGATAAAACTTGCGGTAGCCTTTGCGGTTGGGCAGGTTACGGTAGTCTTTCAGTTCCAGCAGATTGTATTCGGTAAGCAAAGTATTCATCAGATCTTTGCTCAGATGCACGTTGTAATTCCGCTTGGTGCGCTTTTTCGTGCCGAAGTTATCCTTTATCTCAAAGCGGTCCAGTATTTGAATGAACTTATATTGCGTCTTGCCGTTCATGGCGTATGCTACACTGAGGTTGGATGTCCCTAAACGGTATAACGCCGCTTCAAAGGTGTTCTCTATCGGATGCTCTATCTTTTGGCCGTTCTGTTCGGTGATATATACCGGACGTTGGTTGCTGAACAGGAAATCAAGCTGCTTCTCGGTCAGTTTTCGTTGCAACTTGGTTCGTTCATACCCCATGACCTCACAAAAATCGTTGATGGAGAACCAGCAGTCGCCGAACAGATCTTTCATTTGTGAAGATGC
Organism: Parabacteroides sp. AF19-14; assembly: GCF_003635485.1. Lineage (NCBI taxonomy): Bacteria > Pseudomonadati > Bacteroidota > Bacteroidia > Bacteroidales > Tannerellaceae > Parabacteroides > Parabacteroides sp. AF19-14. The sequence goes on from NZ_QTMJ01000030.1 coordinate 30,119, forward strand.
CACGTAAATGATAATGTCAGACATGACAGTGCCGCCTGCATCAAATAGAACTTCCAATACTTTCGTGTTGGAAGACTCGCTGAGAGTCCTGGGGACTCTGCTCAACTCTTTTTGTGTATTACTTTCCTTCATAGGCGGACACTTGTTGTTTACTGATGCAAAGATACGTTTTTTTACGGAGATAGTGAATCTAACTCCCTATAAATGAAGATTCCAAAGCATTTTTTTCGTGCTGTTTCTTGATTTAGTTGTGTAAAAGTGTCCCGACTACGGCTGTTTCCGATCCCCCAGTTGTGTAAAAGTGTCCCGAATGGCCGGTTTAGTTGTGCAGAAGTGTCCCGGATTCCTGATTTAGTTGTGTAAAAGTGTCCCGAATGCAGATTCTAGTTGTGTAAAAGTATCCCGACTTTCCTGTTCAGTTGTGCAGAAGTGTCCCGAATAGTCGGTTAGTTGTGCAGAAGTGTCCCGGTTACGAGAAGATGCCAGTAAGTGCTAACTTGCAATAATATAGTTGATTATACGGAAAACCTCCCTTATTAGTTGTGTAAAAGTGTCCCACAAATACTTAAATCCCTAAAAACCTAAATAAAACGAAGAAATGATTTTGTTACCGTATTCTTACTTTCGGAAAAAATTTTGAGGTGGAAACAAGTAGAGGTTTGAATTCTTTAACATATTGTCCAGGATAATAGGCAAAGGGATTTTTCCGCAGTTGTGTAAAAGTGTCCCGGTTCAATGCCGGCCTTCACTAAAACGGTGTGCAAAAATAACGCCTGCCCGACGGATGCAGTCGAACAGGCGTATATATTTTTCCGAAAGTAGAATCAGATGCTCATATACTTCTTCAGTATCGCTTGAATCTCCTTGTTATGGCTGGTCAATATGTCTTCAAGAATGTTGTTTGCGATGTTGTGCATTCCTAATCCAGTGGCCATAGCAATCTGCTTCAGCTTTCTGTGGGTTTCGCTGGATATCCGGATTACTTCGGTGTTCTTTAATTTTCGCTCTTCCAGATATTCCGAGAATTTTTTTCCGCAGACTTTGCTTTCTTCTGTTTTTGGAGAAGACTGCACGGAAGGTTTGGATTCCGGCTTTTCCATTTGTTCCGGCTGAGGTTCTTGGACGGTTTCTTTGACTGGAGCCGATTCTTTCACCTCTTCATGGATGGGGTGCTCAATCGCAGGTTGGGGGATAGTGCTTTCCGCAACACTTCCGATCTGCTGGATTTCCTGCTCTTTCTTACTGGCGCTTTGCAGCAAGAGTTTTCTCATGGCGGCTGATGATGTCCTTTCTTTGTTGGTTGCCATAGCTTTATTCTCCTATATGGTTACAGATTAATTCCAATACCTCTTCACAGAAAGCATCACAGGGATGATGGTACGCTTTACTCAGCGTACTTAAATTGCGTTGATAGTCAACCCTTGAATCCTTGATGTAGTTTTGCATCAACTCGAAAGGCAAGGTTTTTTTATTTTTCAAAATTTCTTTGAACTCCAGCACATTCGGAAGAACACGGTTCATAACACCACGCACGGTAGTCTTTTTACCAATCTTTCGACGGCTTTCGATAATCCCTTCATAGATGTTATAGTAAAAGGTCAATGTAGGTCTTAAATCGGTCTGGTTCGGTTCGAAGGGAATGATGATCACGTCAACGAAGTGCAGCGTTTCAACTACACCGTTTTGTTTCAGGTTACCCGGAAAATCGACAAGTATAATGTCGTAATTGTCCTGAAGGAAATCCAGTTGGTTGATGAACTCTGAGGAAGAGATATTGATAACCTCATATTCTTCTTCCTTTTTCATGATTCCGTCCTCGGCTTCGTCCTCACGTAATTTTCCGATAGTGTTCTGCATGTCGTCGATATCCACCACGGCAATGGATAAGCCCCCCTCTTCGTTTGACTGCGAATGAATATAACCTGCAAACAAAGCTGTCAGCGTAGACTTCCCTACCCCGCCCTTGGGATTCTCAAAAGCTACGACTACTCCTGGTAATATTTGTCCCATAATGTACGTTTTTAAGTATGTGCGCAAATATATAAATAATAAATTAAATAATTGCATACTTTTATAATTAATTTATTATACACTTTTTTACTTAATTGTATAAGTAATTACATATATAAATATAAATATAAATATGTACATACTTAATCTTATAATTAAGTATGTATGTTCATACTTTGTAATAATATAATTAGTAATTATGTATTTTGTAACTAATGGCTTTCCGTTCGCCTGTTACAATGTGCGTAGTTACTTTGTAACAAAGTGAGCGGTTAATCTGGATTAAGAAATCAAGACTTTTGTCTGGTTTTGTTTCACAGCTGAGTATTATTGTATATCTTTGCTAATGCAAGGTATGTTTTTGTGGGTACAAAAAACCTTGCGACAGCCGAGCTGCCGACCAATGTTCGTTACACTCACATACTCTGTATATATGAAAGAGAATCGAGATATAAGTATAAAGATCCGCTTGACGGAAGCCGAGAAAGAACAGCTTCTTCAACGTTCAAAGGAAGAGGGAAAATCCCTTTCTTCCTTTATCAGAGAGTCTGCCTTGAAAGGCAGAAGCATATCGAAAACCGATGTGCAAATGATATATGAACTTCGTAAAATAGGAGCCAATATCAACCAGCTTGCCAAACATATCAATACGCTTCCGTCCGATGAAAATATATTGTATTCATTGGATCGGATTAACCAATACCTTTCGGATGTAGAAACCATTAACCGGAAATTGTTATGATAGCCGAGATACAACCTTCTTTCTCATCCCACCTGTCCATGAGCCGGAAAATTGAATACCAGCTTTCCAAGGTCAAGGAAGGAAACGGAAAAGTGCTTTACACCTCCACTGGTGACGAACTGGCCGCCATGCCAGCCTACATGAAACTTATCTCCCAGTTGAATGACCGGGTGAAACTACCTTATGCGGAATTTATTCTGAGCCTCTATCCGGGAGAAAGCCTTTCCGATGAACAGTGGCTTTCTCTTGCCGGGGAATATATCGAGAGGATGGGGTACGGAAAGTCCTGTTATGCCGTTGTCCTAAATACCGACAAGGCACACAGCCATGTGCATGTGCTGCTGACCACAATTGATGAAGAAGGCAAAAGCATTCCTTCCGGAAATAATTACAGCCGTTCCGAAAAGATCTCAAGGGAACTGGAGCAGAAGTACGGTCTGTTGCCTTTGGAAAGGGAAGGAGGCAAGAGAACCACGTTGGGAGAGGCACAATACCGTAACTATTATTTCGATGCGGCCTTGAAGAAAGCCATGCGTAGTTATAATTACAAGGATAAGGTATCGGCTGTCCTGGAACAATCCGATACATACCGGTCTTTGAATAAACCCTTGCAAGAAATAAAATTGGCCAATGAAGAATGGCGTGTCCTATTGGGGGATGAAAGCTATGACAACCTTTTCGCATTGCTGGAAAAAGGAGGTTTTTTCAACCCCTTGTTCAAGGATGAACTGTTACAACAGCTTGACCGCATCTACTCTTTTTCCGAAAGTACATCCGATTTCCGAAGGAACCTGGAACAAGAAGGATTGTATATGCGTCTGGTCACCAAGAAGGACAAATCCTATTATGTCTATGGCATCAAGGATTCAGGCTTTTACCTGAAGGACGTTTCACTTCCTCAGAAATATCGTTTTGGTAATATTCGTTTTGATGGCCGGGGCATGAGCGCCGATGAACAGAAGCATTATCTCTATGACCATGTGTTTAAGGCATTGAACGCTTCTTTAGGCTATGAGGATTTTAAGAAAAGGTTGGCGGAAGAATCGATCCGTGTGACGGAACATGTAAACAGCAAAGGCGCATACGGGATTTCCTTTTATATGGAAAACGTGGAAAATGCTCATGTCTTTAAAGGTGCGGATCTTTCCCGTAAGCTCACTTATCAGAATATCCAGAAGCATTTCGATGGTGTGGCTGTCGGTCTCTCGCCACATATCGATAGGGTAGGGGAGTTCCGTGAGCGGGTGGATCGTGAGGCTTTCTATATGCAGGGTGGGGGAGTTATGGCCATTCCGGAACTTGACATTACCGGCAGCGGGAAGAAGTCGCAAGAGGATGATCTCATACCGTCCAAAAAGAAACGGAAACGCAAGAGTGGTCCCGATTTCTCATTATGATGAATACTAACTTAATATATTTGCTTTATGAATTATCAGACCGTTTTACAGAATTATCATCCCACTGAACAGGGGGATTTCATGTTGAGATATGAGATAGGTGGCCGGGGATATGTCGTTTACTCACCGGAGAAGGATGCGTTGTCTTGTATTGAATTACATGGCTTTTCCGAGCTTACTCCTTGGCAATTGGCTTTTGTTCTTTCCTTGGATATGCAGCAGATGAAAGAACAGGACGAGCTTTCTCTCTTCGTATGTTGTAAGCGAGAAAAGCTCTTGTCTTATCTTTTCGATGTGGAGGAAAGCGAAACCGTCTTGAAGACAAAGCACGTGTCCGGTTGGCAGGGCTATCTGATGATGGATATCCATAAGCCGGACAGGGTACGGAACGTGTTCCAGTTCCATCCGGAAACGAAAGAAGCCCGTTTGGTCTTTGATAACCGTTTATGTGTCGCTTCCCTTCGTGAGAAAGAAAAAGGAAAGCTCATCCATCTCTGTTGGAGTCCTTCTGTCTTTGCTGCCATCGATAAGGGAGGAGAGCGTACCGCACCGGCTTATCTGTTGGCTTCTGATGCTGCCTTGTTGCATGGGTATGCCATGAAACAGATTGCGGAATGCTTTGCCGGTACACCGGTTGAAGAACGGGTTATCGGTATTCATGTAGGGGATAATGTCTATGAGGCCTTGTCTTTTGTGTGCTATTACGTCCGTAACGTGCAGGATGAATATTTGGTTATTCCTGAGCGGAAAGATGGGATGGTGATTCTTGAAACCCCGAAATGGAATCCGATACGCCAGGCTAACTTCGTGGCTTCACTGAACAAGATGGCGGTTGACCAGGCGAAGAAACGCTATCCGGAAATGGAGGTTCCGAATGAACGGCCATTCACGTGCCTCTCTTTTGCCCGGAAGTCTTTCGTCTATTTCCCGGATCTGAAGGTGTATCAGGAGGTGTTCTTGAAGATGTATTTGGGGTTGGTGAGGTTACAGGAGGTGCATTTGCTGGGGTAAGGAACAATTGCAGTGCTGCTTATAAAATAGTGGCACTACTATTGTTAGAGTACTTCTATCATTCCTTTGGTTACGGCATCGGCCAGTAGTCTTTTTACAATCCTGCCACTGGGAGGATTGGTTATCCCAAGCGTTATCTCAACCCTGTTTGATAGAGGATGATAGTGCAGGTATTGGAGGATTTCATCTTCAATAGTCATGTTATAATTCTTTTATCGGGACAATTTTGCCTGATATTTATGCTTTTGTTTATTGTTCTGTCCCGATAGAGATTATTTTGGATGGACAAAGAAACGCTATCCAGAAATGGAGGTTCCGAATGAACGGCCATTCATGTGCCTTTCTTTTGCTGGAAGTCTTTCGTCTATTTCCCGAGTCTGAAGGTGTATCTGGAGATGTTTTTGAAGATGTATTGGGAATTGGTGAGGTTACAAGAGGCGCATTTGTTGGAATAAGGAAAAGGGTGCATCTAATGCCCAATTTGAAAGGATCACCTGCTACAGATAACTGTAACAGGGATATTATCCTTAAAAAAGTGAGTTAGATACACCATTTTAAAGTGCTTCTGTTATTTCTTTGTTTACGGTGTTGGGGAATAATCTTTTTATTACTCAGTTATAGGGAAAATAGGTCTGATATTTATGTTTGGATTATATACTTTGAGGATAAGTGAAGAAAGATATCTGAAGGTGGATTCTTTTATTTAGAGTTCCTTTTAGAATAAGATTTCGCCAAACAGAAATATATTTAGAATTGTTTCTCATAAACCTCAATGCTGCAACATTGAAGTCCAATCTGTAAGCTTGATATCTTATACATTTATTCTTATTTCCAACTTTTCATATAGCACAACTGCCTTTATCAGAGGCAGATTCTCCTTGCAGAACCATGGAAAATCGATACATCTGAAATCGACATGGCTCTCCTCCAGCAGATTGAGAAAACGGATGTCGTCTATCATCCCTTTTAAGGAAACGAACAGGAGAGGTATCTTTTTTCTTTGGCAAAAAAATAGCGCCTTCTGTAGTTCCGCATATGCGATGGCTTGTTCATCCTTGCTAGTGGAATCATTTCTCTTGTCAAAAAAAGACAACTGGACTTTTAATGAATTATGTTGTTGGAGGTATTCCGCCAGCTGTTGCTGTGCTTCAGGAGAGCTGGCATCTCCATACAGTATTATATCACTATATTGCTTCATATCGGGTATTTGTTCCGGTTGTACGCTCCTTTTTTCCAAAGGCACCCCTGCATATTCTTTCAATAGATGCTGCTTCGTGATCTTTCGGGGTTTCTCAACGGAGTAGAATGCATATCTGAATATAAACTGAGTCCCTTTCTTCTGTACGGATTCCTGTTCCAGGAAAAAAGAATTCAGGCGTATCTTGTTTTCTTGAAGGATATGTTTGGGAATATCTTCCTGATAGATATCGGTCATGTATTGAAGGATGGTCTTTTTCATTAGAAAAATCAATGAAAAGGTTCATTACCAGTATTTATAATAAGTTTTTCCAACCCATTAATTTTTGCGTAATGCTGTTTCTGCGGTTTAGAATCTGAAAACGAAGCTACTTTCGCAAGATCCTGTGTCCGGTATATATACTTACTTACATATGGATAGTGATATTTTATCATTTTACCGGCAAATACATTCCGAATGTTTTCCACATTGAGTACAATCTTGATCTTGTTGATAATAATCAATGCTATAGATTATCATTTCTTTTTCAATATGGATATCAGGTTGCCTAATTGAGGTTCGATAACTTTCTTGTAAACCAACTTCATTCTTTTGTCAGAGGTTTTAACGAAGGATTTTACCATTTATAGTCAAATTGTTCAATGTCTTCTTCTGCAAGTAGATTTCCGGACTGCACCTCGATGAACGTCAATTCAGAGATAGCCCTGACTGCATGTTTAACACCTTTCTTGATTGTAATCGTATCGCCTCTGCTGATAACCGACCTGATATCATCGAGTACCAGTTCTCCCTCGCCGTCGATAAACGTCCAGACTTCATCGCGATGGCGGTGTACCTGATAGCTGATACTCTTACCGGATTTGATTTTCAGTTGCTTGGTAAGTGATTTGTAACCGTCGGAAAACTCGGCGGTATCGACAACTTTGTATTCACCCCAGCGACGTTCTTCGAACATTGGCCGATGTTGTAGGCAGTCAGCGTAAGTTTTGATGTTCTCGCTTTTATCTTTGTCCGAAATTAGGATTCCATCATTTGATGCTGCGATAACTAGATTCCGTGTGCCAATGCACATGATTGGCAGTCCAAGTTCGTTGATGACGTGGGTATTTTCGGATTCTTCATCCATGACAACATTGCCCATGGTGTGTTCCGATAGTTCATCAGTCAACGTATTCCATGTACCAAGGTCTTTCCACTCTCCGGCAAAAGGTACGACGGCTACCGACTGCGCTTTTTCAGCGACTTCGTAGTCAAAACTGATTTTCGGAAATTCCCCATAGCGAGAACGAATTTCTGAAAAAGTGTCGGTTTTGATGTGTCGGGTTACAATATCTGTCATATACCCCAACCGAAAAGCGAATACGCCTCCGTTCCAGAAAGCACCCTCTGAAATAAGTTTCTCGGCAGTTATCATATCTGGCTTTTCCGTAAAGCGTGATACTTGAAATATTCCTTTGTTCTGTACATCATTGACTGGCACTACATATCCGTATTTTGCTGACGGATATGTGGGGTTAATTCCCATCAATACTAGTTCGGCTACATTGTTTTTCACTGCATCCGCTATCCTGCGAATCGTTTCAAAATAACCTGTTTCGGTATAAGGGTCGCAAGGCATGACGATTATAATCTCATCGGTGGAACATTTTCGTTTGTAGGCCAAATACGAGCTTGCGAGAGCGATAGCCGGGAATGTATCGCGACGCTCCGGTTCCGTAACTACAGGAATCTCTTCTCCAAGCTGGTTGATGATGATATCCCGTTGTGACTGGCTTGTTGCCACAGTAATCGAATCACAGATGCCGGTTTCTCGTAATTGCCGTACCACCCGCTGCACCATCGACTCTTTCGAGCCATCGGGCGCAGTCAACAGTTTGATAAATTGTTTTGACCGTGTATTATTGGAAAGCGGCCATAGGCGTTTACCAGAACCGCCGGATAACAGTATGATTTGCATAGATGTTATTTAATTCGATTTTTAATTTGCCGATAGTATTCTTCAAGCATCAATTTCCAAAATTTATTGCGTTCGTAACGTGATGTAATCATTGCCCTTGCATTCTTTGCCATTCTTTTTACCTCATTAGGATTATCCAAAAAATATTTCATGGCTTTATACAATGCGTGTTCGTCTTGTGGTGGAACAATTATTCCATTTTTGTTTTGAACAATTATTTCATTACAACCATTGATATCTGTAACGATTTGTGGTAATTCCAAGGCCCCAGCTTGCATGACAACATTAGGGAAACCTTCACGATAGGAGGGAAAAACAAAAGCCTCACACCCCATTAGATAGGGACGAACATCTTGTTGAAAGCCGACAAACTCAATGTGAGAATTTGTGCTAATCTCTTGTTTTACCCAATCATCAACCGGATAAAGGTTTTCTTCCATAAAGCCGATTAAACGTAATCCTATGTTAGGATAATCTTTCTGTAATCGAATAAAAGAAGCTACTAATTCATTGATTCCTTTCTCATAAAATATACGACCTACAAAACCAAACGTGAAATCGAAAGTTGAAATCTTAATATCTTGTGTAGCATTTCGCGAATAGAATGCCGTATCAATTCCATTTGAACCACCATTACCGATAACAAGCATTTTTTTAGGATTGCCGATCCCCATTGAACAAATAATATCACACATCTTTTGTGAATTGGGATATACATTTGTGGCACAAGCGTAAGTTAACCGTTCCGTAAAACGAAGAATTTGTTTTTTTATGCCCGTAGCCGTCGTCAATGGGAAGCCTGTTACCGTGTGCATACGGATCGGCACACGTGCTATCCATGCTGCTAACATACCCAAAAGACCAGCTTTGGGGGTGTGCGAGTGAACAATAGTCGGCTTCTCTTTGATAAAAAGTTTTACCAATTGGAAAAGAGTTATTAAATCGAAAATCGGATTTATGGCTCTTGACATTTTTACCGGAATACAACGTGCCTGTTGCTTCTGTAATTCCTCCCAACCTTCTCCTTTAGGGGCAACGGCAATGACATCGAAATATGCGGAAAAATAATTCAATTGACCTTGAAGTTGCCGGACTTGAAAATAAGCTGAATTTGTTATTTTGAATAATTTCTTTTTTTTCATTGAAAAGATTTTATTTTTTTTGCAGGAACTCCCCCATAAATAGAGAATGAGTCAACACTTTTATTAACCAAACTATTTGCGCCTATTATACATCTTGTATCAATGTGAACTCCACATAAAATCCTCACTCCACAACCAATCCATACATCATCATGGATAACTACCGTTTTTTTTAGGATTTCATTATATTTAATAGGTAAATTAAAATCAGAATAAGTGTGAGTACTTGTTAGTATTGAACTTGAATGGGCAATAGACACATTATTTCCGATCATCAATCCTCCGCTACATTCAAAATAACACATCGGATGAATACTGATATTATCTCCCAGTTCTAGTTTCTCTATGTTAGATATATATACATTTTCTTTAATTACAACATTATCACCGCATTTTTTTGCTAGATTTTTCACCAATATGTATCTAATCACAATACCAACTTTTCCTCCAATACCTCTTAAACTTACAAATAAAAAATTATTAAGTTTCCTAGGAAGATATGAATCTACTATAACGAATACCTTAATTAATGGTTTAATCCGTTTAAATAAAGTTCTACCGCTTAGATCCGACATGTCTAATATCTATATAATTGTTTTTTTTATCTTTCATATGAAACAAATAGCCAATAGGCATAAAAATAATATAACTAGAAATTCCTATTTGTTTTATTTTATTTTTCATTTTCAATTTAGAGCAAGGAGCAAAACGCCAGTAATTTATATGAGCTTTTATTTTTTTTAAATATGGAATATCTAGTGATGCCATTTCTGAATAAATTCTCATGGCATAATTAGGTGAATTCATTCTGTTTTTGATTGATGAAACAGATAAACCGTCTGATAAATACTCTGCGATGTATATTTTTTCATTAAAAAATAACATAAGGTAATTTTTTCCAATACGGTTTAGAACCAAACTTTCTGCACAAAATTTTTCTCCGGGTATATCGTCAAATAAATAATTTCTCAGGACTGATGTTTTAAAAACAAACGCAACATCCCCTTTTATATTTTTTATAATCCAATAGTTAATCCAAGAATCTTTTAAAATTTTCCATGTAACCTCTTTCCCTATACGAGAACCATCTGGAAAGCATTTCATACCACAAACTCCAGCAAATTTATCATTATTCTTTATATATTGATAATGAAAAACTATTCGTTCTATAGAGTCTTTTGTTAAATAGTCATCACTATCTACAATATAAAATAATTCTCCTTTTGCATGTAATACGCCATTGTTGATTGCTCTATGTTTTCCACCATTCTCTTGTTTGATGAAACGAATTAATATACGATCTTCATTTTGATAAGATTTTATAATTTCATCAATATCATCAGTGCTCCCATCGTCAACAATAATCCATTCAAAATTTTTATAGGTTTGAGACAACAAACTCTGATATAGATTTCCAATTAAATTCTTCCTATTATATACCGGTGTAAATACAGTAACTAAATCTTTCATAAAAATCTTTTTCTATTGTTTTGTATTTTATTTTATCCACATTACATAAGTGAACATATAATAACATAGAATAATCCATTTTATTCGTTCTCCCTGGTTATTTATTAAGTTATCTTTTAGCAAGGGATATATCAATACTATAGGATAAAGAAACCAAGATAGATAAGCAAATCTGTTATTATACGGTACATGAATGGTCAATAGCCAGAACGCATTACTTGCTATATAAGTATTAAATAAACGGATAAACAATTTGTCTTCGTAGCAATATGTATAGATATATTTCACTCCTGCGATAATGGGTATCAAACTATAAATAATGAAGTCCCAGCGAAATCCAATATTAGAGAACATTTGCTCCATGCCTTTATAAGACATATTCAAATATTCAGACATCCTTTTATCCTGTTCAAACCAAGGAATGTTTGTCAACAAAGTGGAGAAAGAATCACGTGCAACAAGCATAAGCAGGAAAAACGTTCCCCATAAGTATAAGTAGTGTTTGGGATTATTTGAAAGTCGGGTCAGCAAGAAACAGCCAATTGGCAACATGACGGATTGATGGAAAAGACATGCTATAATCCAAACAGGAATTCGTTTAATATCGTTGTTTGGAACAAGAAAAGAGAAGATAACTAACGATGTAGCTATTCCGTTACGCAGTCCATTTACTCCGTATCCCCAAAAACTCAAAGAACAAACGAACAACACTAGTGCTACAGCATATTGTTGTTTGAATCGTTTCTTTAAAGCAAAGAAAACAGGCAATATATATAATGAGCAAAGAACAAACCAATACCCTTTTAAATTGACGAGTTGTGAAAGCCAATAGGTAAGATACTCAAAACCAATATCTCTATCTCTTATAGCAACCGTACCATAGAAGGCTTTCTTTTGGAAAGCCATGGCATAAGCTGAAGTATCTCCAAAGTAGTGATAATCGGTCGGTCGGAAAGTTACATGAACATATACAATCAAGAGTAAAGCAAGGCTAAATATCTGGTTGTTGATATAAGGCTGTCTTACTGTTTCTGCCCTGACCGGTTGAATAGCGATGTAAACAACTAATAGCAGCAACAAGTTGTAATATAAGGCTATATATAGACTAATACTCATAAAATGACATCACAAATTTGGTCCACATAATGTTCCCACGTAATTTTAGCTTCTATGCGCCGACGTGCATTACGACCTTCATTTATAGCAAGAGATTTATCGTCGATTAACTTAATGAGTAAATTCTCCAATTCTTCGTGGGCGTCCTGATGTATCAACCAACCGCCATTATTCTCCTCGACAGCATCGGGAATGCCACCTGTACGAGTACCTATAACGGCGGTTCCACAAGCTTGCGCTTCGGCAAAAACAAGCCCGTATCCTTCTACATTCCTATTATCCGCTTCTTCACGTGTACAGAGAATGAATATATGCGAGGCTGAATAGAAATCGCAAAGTTTATTATCATCAATGAAACCTTCAAATGATACAATATCTGACAATCCTAAATCGGTAACCATCCGCTCAAGTGCACTCTTATATTTTCCTTTACCTCCGAGATGCAATCGCACTTGTTGCTTATACTTTGCCGGTAAAGAAGCTATCGTCCGGATAATAAAATCATGTCCTTTAAATTTTTCCAATCGAGAAATAGAACAGAGGTGTAGCAAGCCATCCTTATATTTTTCACAAGTAGGGCGAAAATGAATTGCATCAACCGCTAACGGAATAGCGATTGTTTTAGCATTTGGAGAACAATGTTTTACTAATGTCTCTGTATAATGACTGTTAGCAATCACGCAAGAGGCGTTTCTTAGTATAAAACGTCGATAAGTAGGCCAAATACAGCGTCGGAAAAAACTCTTTCCGGCAAGATATTCGGCTCCATGTGCCAATATATAGGTTTCTCTGTTTGACAATAGAGACAGCATTCCCTCTGGATGATAATTCCCGGTAATTACAATATCACCGGGAACAGTTTTTTTGCGTAAATACTTCAATGTACGCAACTCCAATATTCCTCTTCTTCCATGCAATCTCACCACATTATTATCCTCCTCTGCATCGGTAGAAGTACTTTGGGGACAAATGACTGTAACATTCAGTCCTTTTTTCTCTAAATATTTTTTCAGTTCAAAACAAAGCCTTGCAATACCACCATTACTTGGTGGATAATCATAGGTTACAATAAAAATGTGTTTGTTAGATGTTTGCATAATGAGTATATTTAGGAGTTAGTTTTCCTTTTTTATAACCTTCTTTATAAGTTTTTGCAAAAAGTCTAAACAGTCCGGGATTGCGGTAAGTAAAAGCGTATGATGCAACAAGACGCAACAAATAGATGTAAGCAGTCGGCCTATGATACCATTTGAGATGACGGCTAATCAATAAAGCCCGGTTATGTACTAATGAAGCAATATAGCGATTGATATCCAGAACCCTGCAACCGCCTGTATCAGCAGCCAAGTGCCATACATGAGCATCATAATTAAAAAAAACTTTGTATCCAAGTTCCTTTACTCGTAAACATATTTCGGTTTCTTCATATAGAGCAGCTCCATAATTCAAATATTCATCAACACCACCAACTTCTAAAAATATGTCTTTTTTTATGCTATAATTTCCACCTCCGCCATGATCTACATATTCTTTATGATTAATGTGGAATCCCCGTTCTGGAGTTGCCGTATAGAAATGGAACTTGCCTACATTTTTCGATTTGGGATTATTCTTATATTTTTCTGTAATTCCCCCTGCCACTACTGCGATATCAGGTTGTGACAAGAACTTGTAATGCTCTTTGAGCAGGTTGCAGTCACACTCGATATCATCATCTAGAAATAGGATGTAGGCGTATTGTGTGTGTTGCACACCGAAATTACGAGCTTCAGGTAGCCCTCTAAATTCAGTCACATGATAGTACTTAATCAATGTATCACTATCTTTTGCACGACTATACATAGTACTGTCAATGGCTGCCGATTGGTCTACAATAATTATTTCATACGGCTCCCCAAAATCTTGCTCTATTAAGCAATCAACTGTACTTGCCAGATAATCAGCCCGATTAAGTGTGGGCAAAATAATGCTTATCCCTTTTTGCATAAGGCGTTTATGAATAATATGAATCAAGAGTTAAGCCTTAATTCCGCAACACTATTATAAAATATTTTTTTTAAGT
>NZ_QTMJ01000031.1:0-742 GCF_003635485.1 Parabacteroides sp. AF19-14
TTGGTGAAGACCTTCTTGAATATAGCGTTCGGTAAGAAATTCTAATGCTAGATCTCCCCGTATTCCTCCCTTGCGTCAAAGCAGGGGCAAGCCTTACGGATATAGGGGCTAAGTTGGTAATGTCCTAGGATGCGTGCCTCCGGGTAGTCCCTTCGTAATTGCCGTAGCAGATCCATCAAGGTACACCGCTGGGCGTAGGTCCGGGTATCGGCCGGACGGCCTTGTTCGTCAAGTCCTCCCTCGTAACATATACCGATACTTTTGTCATTCCATCCGGCTGCGTGCGCCCCGATCTGGTTGACCGGCCGGCAACGATGTAGCTCCCCGTCCCGTGTGATATAGAAATGATAGCCGATATCGGCGAATCCCCGTGCCTTGTGCGAGGAACGGAGCGCCTCGACGGGAAAATCCCTGTCATATCGTGTAGCCGAGCAATGAATTACAAGGAGGCGAACCTCCCTGTAATTCTGGTAGAAACAATAAGCCTTACCCATGATAATTGAAGATTGATAATTGGAAATTGAAAATTAGAGAATACAGGATTGGATGCCAAGTGCCCCTGCGATGGCGGTAGCTACGGCGATGATCACTTTGATAATAGTACTCCATACGGACTTTTTCATGATAATTAATAATTAATAGTGAATAATGAATTGAATAATGATATCCCGGCTGATATAAGAGGAAAGCTTCGCTTTCCTTCGGACGGCCTCAGCGGACGGGCGTCAAGCGAAGAGACCGT
>NZ_QTMJ01000031.1:752-44060 GCF_003635485.1 Parabacteroides sp. AF19-14
AGCCTTACCCATGATAATTGAAGATTGATAATTGGAAATTGAAAATTAGAGAATACAGGATTGGATGCCAAGTGCCCCTGCGATGGCGGTAGCTACGGCGATGATCACTTTGATAATAGTACTCCATACGGACTTTTTCATGATAATTAATAATTAATAGTGAATAATGAATTGAATAATGATATCCCGGCTGATATAAGAGGAAAGCTTCGCTTTCCTTCGGACGGCCTCAGCGGACGGGCGTCAAGCGAAGAGACCGTAGCGAGCGCCCGGAGCATCCCTGTCTGAGCGAAGCGAGTTGGGATGCGACAGCGAGCGTAGGTCTCGAAGTAGCCCGTTAGCGTCAGCCTTGACCTTTTGGTTACTTTTGGGTCAAGCCAAAAGTGACACGTTAGATCTCATCAGGCGACTCCGAATCCCCACCCCCAGCAGCCGGCTTCTTCGAGATATCCACGGTAGTCTCCCCAGCCTTCTCCGCACGGAGCACCGCTTGCTGAGCCTTGCGGGTAGCCACGGGCTGGAACTCCAGCCCGGCGAAGACATTCTTCAAGTCCTCGCCCGGTATATACTGGATACTAACCCCGGTGATGTTTGTAGATGTGAATTTCTCAAGACTCTCCGCACCCTCGTTGAGGATATGGAGCCGGAATTTACCCAGTTCGCCGAAATCCACCTGTTTCCCCTCTTGGAGGGCATCGAGCAGGTTCTCGACAGTGGAGATCAATACCGCCACCACATCCGCCCGGCTGACGGTGGTTTGCATGGATACCCGGCGGCTCAGCTGCTTGAGCGATAGCTCACCATTGATCTGTGCCGTGGCGTACGCTTTCGCCGGCTCGTCTTTCTTGATAGGGTTGGTCCGAAGGGACACGCTGTAATTTAAAGCCATAGATTTGATAATTAAAAATTGATAATTGAAAATTGAAAATGAAATCGATTTGTTTTCGATAACAAATGTACGACATTCGGTTTCCTCTGAAATGAATACCGCTGACAGCGGATGAATAAGGGAGATAAAAGAGGAGATATGCTGAAAAATAAACATCCGTATAGTTGTTCGTGTCGTATGTTTTAAGTATCTTTATACCAATAAGATAAATCTTAAAAATGCGAACGATATGCGAACAGGATATACACAAATCGACGAGTGGCCCGTGCGGCCCTATTCCAAGCGGGAGCTGGCCATGGCCTACGCCCCCGAGATCAGCCCCGTCTCGGCCCTGAACCGGCTGGCGGAATGGATGCGGTATAACGATCGTCTGACCCGGGAGCTTGGTGATACGGGCTACCGCCCGAGGCAACGGGTCTTCACCTCCCTCCAAGTGGAGCTGATCTTCCGTTATTTGGGTCGTCCTTGAGAGGAGACACCGCCACCCGTCGGTATAGGCGAGCGGCGATGCCGGTACTGGCATCAGACAACGCCAGTACTGGCGTAGGGCTGCGACGGTAGTGCTTACGGGCAATGACAGTAGTGGCATTTCCTTCATTCCTTCATTCCTTCATTCCTTCGGGTGTCTCTCACGCACACACACGTGCGAGGAGAAAGCGTACTCGCCCCGTGCGGTCTTGATCAGTGTTCCCTTCTCCAGCATCCGTTTGAGGGAGGAGTCGAGTGTTTTCTCGGGTATGCCGTTCTTCGCTGCCTCCTCCACGGCCTGCCGACGGCAGAACATCATTGGGAGGGCATTGAATAAAGCCTGTTCAGGAGAGGTCTGGACAGGGATGGCCTCGGAGGTAGGCAGGAAGCCCAGCACGTAGCTCGAATGGCGGTAAAGAGGCTCTATGAGCGTGAGTACGGCTTGGAAATCCTCGTCGGTGACCCGCAGGTCCAGCTTGGGGACGATACCATCCTTGATATTCTCGATGGGTATCTCCGGGGCGGGGGAGAGACCGGGGGAATTGAAAATGGAAAATTGAGAATTGAAAATTTTTTGTTGGGGAGGGAGGAATTTCTCCAAGGCTCTCAACAGGGCTACTATACTCAGGATCCGGCAGGTATTGATGGCGATACGGGCCACGGCGCTTCGCATGGAACCTCCATAGGCGTAACCGGCGTGGGAGAATAACTGGGCGAACCGTTGGTTGAACAGCTCTTTCTGTTTCTCGGATAGCCTTAGCTGGATCGTTTGGACCGATCCGTTGATCAGGTCCAGTACCTGTTTCCATTGTGTTCCCCATGTGGCGAAGCGTAGGCCGTAATCCTCGCTTTCCGAATCGAATTGGTCCATCCACTCATCGATAGGTGGCATGAAATAGAATAACTGGCGAGAGAACAGGCCGTTCTCCGCCGAGGGGATCAGCGGCTTTACTTGCGCCGGGGTTCCACTTAGCAATACGCTGAGATAAGACTCATCGCATTCCCGGTACTCATGATTAGTACGCCGGTTGAAGGCCAGTCGCTCATGGTCGTGGCATTTACGCAAGGTATCGCTCCAATGGCCGTGATCCGCTCCGATGGCGGTACTCACGGTATCAGCCTCGGTCTCGCAGATCAGCCCCACGCCGTCGGCCTCTATGAGGTTCTCTAAGATACCGGTACCCGAGTTATCGCCGGCTATGAGGAACATCTTGAGGGGCGGTTGTTCCGGCTCGGGCGTCTCGGAGCGTTTCTTGCCGAGTGAATCCCATCGGTTCTTTTCCTCCCGATAATTCTTTAGGCTGTCTTTGTAGCGGGCCATCATCTCCTCGTGAATAGGTTCAGCTAGGCGCCTGACCCATGTCAAGGCTCCTTTTCCGGAGGCGGGAGGCGCTACGATGAAGGTTTGTAGGCATGGGTACATGTATTTTTGTCCGTATAATACCCGTACCCGCTTGTTCAAGGTGCCCCCGAGTACGGTGAATACTCCCAGCAGGAGTATGTCACGCTGGGCGATGGAGTTCCCGCAATCGATCATCTGCTTGATGAACGGGGGCCACGGATAATCCGGGAAAGCGGGTGGCAAGTCCTCACGTGCGTACGTATGTGCGTGTGTGGGTGTGAGAGGGGCTTGAAGGTTTGAAGGATTCTTGTTCTCCCTCAGGTATTGGCGGAAGGTGTCGGCCAGTTGCTTGTCCGTTTTTACGCCGGCAATCTCGGCCCAGTGGAAGACGG
Organism: Parabacteroides sp. AF19-14; assembly: GCF_003635485.1. NCBI lineage: Bacteria > Pseudomonadati > Bacteroidota > Bacteroidia > Bacteroidales > Tannerellaceae > Parabacteroides > Parabacteroides sp. AF19-14. The sequence goes on from NZ_QTMJ01000031.1 coordinate 3,844, forward strand.
AGCCTAATCCGTTGCGCCCGTTGCCCGCTTTGAGGGCGTGGTCGTATAGCTTGTCCGCTTCTTCGTAGAGGTATTTCTCGGACAGGCGGCAGATGCGATGAAAGAACGTCCTTCCTGTTTCCCCGCAATCGTTGGCGGTGGCGAAGGCGATCGGCATATACTCTTGGTAAGTGGGAGCGATGTTCGCCCCTTGGTGTTCGATGGCGGCGACAAGCCGCTCTAAATCTGATAATGGATTCATTTGATTTATAAGTTATAATTTATGATTTAAACTGTCAACTGTCATTTGTCAACTATCAACTCTCCCGCAGCTTAGCGGAGGGATCATGGCAGAGGAAACACGCCCGTGAGAGATCGGCGTTTGAGGCATCCGCATTCAATCCGTATTTCCATTTCAGGTATTCCCATGCCGATAGCCGTGCCTTATCAAAAGATTCCTCTATGGAAGCCTTGGGTGAGAGCCGGTAGGGGACGAGCAGTTTCACGCCTGTGGTGCTTGGGCTGACGAAAGCTAGGTCCGGTCTCAGTTTATTATCGGCGAACAAGGTGTCTCGCCAGTGGAGGGTTTCCTCCGGCGAGGGGAGATGGTCGATATCGATGACAAACTCTCCGGAAAGGAATAACAGGCGGTCTTCCTTGCGATAGGAGAAGACCCCGGCCGGTGTGACGTATGGCAGTAAGTTTTGCTTCAGTTTGCGGAACCGTTTCTCGTCGCTCAAAGCGTCCTGTACGCTGAGCGTTCGTTCTTTCAGCCACTCGTTGGAGGTGATATAGGTATGCAACTGTTTGACACTGGTCACGCCGCTCGGCACTTGATTGGAGATGGGGGCGTTGAAAAAGGACATGATACATTCTTTCATTAACTCGTTTGATTTAAAGTTTAGGCTGGTAAAGGAAAGGTAAAAGAGTGAGAAAAAACGGTCCGGTAAGTTATTTGCACCTATCGGTAAGTTATTTGCGCATAAAAGTAATTCGGTGACAGGAAAAAGAAGAAGATATGAGTGAAGAGAAAGCGAGCCCGTGTGTGCTGCACATCCATGGCGAGAACATACAGGTGCTGCCCAACGCCATGTTTGCCATTCAATATATTTGCTTGGACCCGGGAGAAAAGCCGGAGGTCGTTTCGGAAAAAGACGTGAGGCCGGATCCGGAGCCGTGTGATTTATTAGCCTCCTATATCCAAGACGAGGAGGTGCGTCACGACTTCGTGAAGCGAATCGCCCAATGCCCGGATGTGGCCACCCTCTGCCAAACGGTGCTGACCGACCTTTTCAACGAGGTCTTTTGCGACTGCGTGGAACCGGCCAAACTTATCAAGAGCAAGGAATTCATCAACGCCATCATCCCCCTGCTCCCCTTCAAGCAAGGCAAGAGCTTGCGCAATATCCGGCGAGCGATCGTGAAGTATGTGCTGGGGGAGGGGTAGAGGGACTGCATATTTTGATATTTAGAGGAGAATCGTTTACTATCAAGGAGAAAATGGATTTATTTGCCTAATAAAGAAAATGAGTTATGAAAGCGATGATTGCCCTGATATGAATATACCGAATATGGATACTTATTGAAGTATTCTTAAGAATTTGAGTTTGGATATGAAGCTTGAGTTAATATCCCGGCTTTCTAAATCATTGTTAAGCAAGGATCAGTCCATAGAGATAATTGGGCCTCGCAATTTGCCGGGGAGTGGAAAGATTCCCGTTCCGCTGAGTCGATCATAGAGGATATCCGAAATTCACGAATCTCAAATAGCGAAATAGAACTGTGATGTGAAGAAATACCTTATTGAAAGACTTCAAGATTCGTCAAGCCGGAAAGTATGGAATTTTGAGGATGGGTATATTTGGCTCTGTGGCTCGTAATCAACAGACGGAAAGTAGTGATGTGGACATTTATTACGAGGGTGAGACCAAGGGCTTTTCTCTCTCCCATTTGAAAAATGAATAGGAAGAACTGTTGGGAAACCCGGTGAATATCATCCGTCTTAGAGACCGGATGAATGAGTTGCTTCGTAGACGTATCGGGAGGGAGGGGATATCATTGTCCATCATTATTTTGATATTGACGCAAGCGTGTTACTTTATAGTCTTCAAAAGGAAGTTTCTGACTTCCTTGAAAGATTCTACTTTCAGTATCGAATCGAGACAATGCCTCGTGGAATGTCAGTTTAGGTATTCTGTTTACAAAACAACGTTCTGTATACTATTTCCACAAATAGTACAAGGGTATTTTAACTTGGCAACGGCCTTCATCTTTGAAAAAATGGGTGAGGGGGGCTGTATATAGGTCATGCCTATTGTATTACAATTAATCCTAAAGTTGTGATTGGGAAAAATGTAAATGGCAATCCTTATATAATAAAGTACAGAGAGAATGCGGCTAGAGGTTATATCGAGGATACTATATAAGAAGTCGTATTTTATAAAGTCTCAATTAAGTTTATGAAAACTGTATCATTTATCACGATCCATGTTGGATTTAATTTTGGTTCTGTGTTACAATCTATAGCAACGGCAGAAGTTATAAAAAAGGTAGGTGGGTCTCCTTTGTTAATAAATTATGTACCTTCTCGTGTTACTTATAGAAGATATTTTAAAAACATCAAATCCTTAATATGTTTGCTTAAAAAGATATTGATGTTTCCTAATTTTATATTGAATAAATATGTGTATTTTTCTTATTTAAAAAAGTATTGTAAACTTTCAAGATGTATTTACGATGGCGATGATTTTTTTGCTTTATGCCCTAAAAGTGATATTTATTTAGTTGGGAGCGACCAAGTTTGGAATAGCACTTATAATGAGGGAGTGAATAAAAGATATTTCTTTGATGGCTTTCCTGATAATACACAGAAAATATCATTTGCATCGTCCTTTGGGAAAACAAAACTAGATGAGGTAGAGTTTGATGAAATTAAACAAATGCTTCAATCATTTAAAGCTATATCTGTACGTGAAAAGAGTGCGAAGAATCTACTTGATAAAATGGGTATAAGGTCAACTCAAGTTCTTGACCCTACATTCATGTTAAAAGGTGAGGAATGGAAAAATTTTATGTCTAAAAGATTGGTAGATGAAGACTATATTCTGGTGTATTTACCTTATAATATTATAGATAAAGAATTAATATATCACTCTGTACGTAGAATTTCTAGAAGAAAAAATTTGAAGGTAGTTGCATTTTCTTGGGATTTTCATAAAGATCGATATGCAGATAAGACTATGTATTATTCTAGTCCTGGTGACTTTCTTTCGCTAATGTATAATGCTTCATTTGTTATGACAAACTCTTTTCATGGTACAGCTTTTTCGGTTAATTTGAATAAGCAATTTTTTGTTTATCATCCATCGGGATTTTCTACGAGAATTTTAAGTATCTTGGAGTTGACAGGATTAGAATATAGATTGCTTTCTGATTTGATTACAGATGAACAGATAGAAAAAGTTATAGATTATGTTCCTGTTAATCAGATTTTGAATATAGAGCGAGAAAATGCTCTTTACTTTTTACGCAAATCAATGAGTTAGGAATATATGTATTTGTTGTCGAAGAATAAAAATGAATGTTGTGGCTGTACGGCTTGTGTACAAATTTGTACACATAAGGCTCTTGTAATGCAAGAAGATGAGGAAGGATTCCTTTATCCGGTGAAGGATATAAATTCATGTGTTAATTGTGGGCTTTGCGAAAAGGTATGTACATTTACTTCTCCCTTATTTATAGGAGATAGACAGGATGTTTATGCTTCTTATTTAAAAGATGAAAATGAACGTAAAAAGAGTTCTAGTGGAGGAGTTTTTTTTGCTATTTCTCAAGAAGTTATTAAGAGAAATGGTATTGTTTTTGGTGCGGTATTGGATAAAGATTTGAAAGTGAAACATACCTCTGCGGAAACATTGGATGAATTGCTTCCTTTACGTGGATCCAAGTATGTTCAGAGTGATTTGAGGAATACGTATAGTCAAATAAAGGCGGAATTAAGAGCGGGAAGGTTGGTCTATTTTACAGGTACACCTTGTCAAGTAGCTGGTTTGAAAGGATTTCTACGACAGCCATTTGATAATTTATTGACTTCTGATCTAGTGTGTCATGGGGTACCTAGCCAATTGTTGTTTGATGAACATCTACGGTATTTACGAAACAAATATTGCGGAGATATTTTAGAATATAAGTTTAGAGATGATGAAGGCTGGGGTGGGTGCGAGTCTGTAATGATTAAGATTGGTTCTCAAATCCGAGTAGTGAAGCTTCCGACTTATGAGCTTTCTCCATTTTTATATTCATTCATGTATGCGATGACATATCGCTGTTCATGTTATAATTGTCCGTTTTCTAGATTATCCAGACAAAGTGATATAACTTTAGCAGATTATTGGGGTGTTAAAGAGTTTTTTCCACAGTTAGACAGTAGTAAAGGGGTTTCTTTAGTATTGGTTAATACTGAAAAGGGTAAAGGCTTTTGGAATGAAGTAATGCCGTTAGTAGAATATTATGAATCAAATATACAATCAGCCGCTAAAAATAATGCTAATTTGCGATCTTATTCAAAGTTGCCCCCTATTCGTAAAACCATTTACAATAGAATGAAAATAGAAGGTTATGAAAAGTTGGCAAATACTGTATTTAGAGGTCCACAATATAGAAAAATTAAACTCAGATTATTTGTAAAGAAATTATTGGGAGAAAAAATTACATTAATGGCGAGGGCTATAAAATCAAAATCTAAAATTTATGTCCAAAACATCAGAAAACAATAAGCGGATAGTGAAAAATACACTGTTTCTTTATATTCGTATGCTCTTGATTATGGGGGTATCGCTATATACCAGCCGAATCGTGTTAGAGGTATTGGGTATAGAGGATTTTGGCGTTTATAATGTGGTAGGTGGGATTGTAGTTCTTTTTACATTTATCAATAATGCGATGGTAACATCCACGCAACGTTTTTTGAATTATGAATTGGGTGTTGGTAATCAGGTGACTATAAGTCGTGTTTTTTCGGCGAGTGTTACTATCCATATGTGTATAGCATTGTTGACGTTTATCTTGGCTGAAACTGTCGGACTTTGGTTTTTAATCCATTATATCAAGTATCCGGAAGGAAGGGAATATGCAGTGGTGATGACTTACCAATTCTCTATATTAGCAACTTGTATCAGCATTATACGTGCACCTTATAGTGCAGCGATTATCTCTCATGAATGTATGTCTTTTTATGCGTATATTAGTGTGATAGAATCTGTGTGTCGTTTACTTATAGTTTATCTGTTGGCCTTGACAACCTTTGATAAATTAATATTTTATTCTTTTTTGATGTTTTCAGTGATTTTAGTTATAACCTTTGGCTATTATCTTTATTGCCGATGTCGCTTTTCTGTTTGTCGTTATACATTCTTTTTTGAAAAGGGACTTTATGAACGGTTGGTTAGTTTTTCCGCTTGGAGCTTGTTTGGAGGGGCTGCCAATATGGGGGCTTCGCAAGGACTCAATATATTGCTGAATCTTTTTTATGGTGTGACAGTAAATGCAGCGATGGGTATTGCGAACCAAGTGAGCCATGCAGTTTATAGTTTTGTTTCTAATTTTCAGATGGCTTTCAATCCTCAAATTGTAAAATCCTATGCGGCAGGAGAAAAACAATATTTTATTGATCTGGTAATTCGTACTTCTAAGTATTCTTTCTATTTGTTGTTTATTATTTCTCTACCAGTGTTTATCTGTTGTAAGGAATGTTTAGGTTTGTGGTTGGTTGAAGTTCCTCCTCATTCTGTCCAATTTTGTCGTATGATGATTCTTTTTTTACTCTTGGATGCCCTTCAGGGACCTTTATGGGTATCTGTACAGGCAACGGGGAATATCCGGAATTATCAGCTTTTAATGAGTGTAATGATCTTGTCTAACATTCCTTTAAGTTTTATTGCTATCAATATTTGGAATTTTCCTGAGATCGTATTAATTATAAAGATAATGATAAATGTGTTTGTATTATTATTTCGTCTATTCTATTTGAATAGTTTGTATGAATTTCCTATTTTTAGATATTTGAGAGAGGTTGTACTCTATGCGTTAATCGTCTCGGTTTTGTCTGTTCCAGTACCTTTGTTTTTTAGCCAATTCGTAAATTCTTTTGCGAATTTGGTTGTGGAAATATTTATCTCTATTGTAATCTCTTCTTCTCTAGTGTTTTTTGTTGGTATTAGTAAAAAAGAGAGAACTGAAGTTGTATGTATATTAAAATGTAAGTTAAAAAAATGAGAATAAAAACTACTACATCAATAGATGGTGTCTCTAAAATGGCAGCTTTTGCAGCTGTGAGTTATCCCATATTTAAATATTATGGTTATGGTTATGCTAATTTTTCTATGCTATTGATGTATATTTTTTTTATTTATGTTTTAAAGAAGCGAGGGAGGATTTGTTTTTTACATTCTTCTTTATTATTGTTATATGTTTGTTATTATTGTGTCGCAAGATTCTTTTTTAATAGTACTATTTCAGAGATAATAGATACAAGTATTATATATATATGTCTTTTTTGGGGCGTTTTGAATAAGGAATTGGATTTGAATGTGTTTTTGAAATATTATAGAGTTGTCGCTTTTGTGAATATTATTTTTTTTATATTTCAAGAACTAATGTATATGTCTTTTGGATATAGAATTATTGGCATATTTACTTTTCTTCCAATAGAAGTTAAGGGTATAGTAGGTTCTTATGATAGTATTAGCGATTGGGCGGATGTCGCTATAGAGAGAGAAAGATCTTCGGCATTTTTCAGTGAACCAGCTCATTTAGTTCAGTTTTTATTACCACTTGTTATTGCTGAGTTGTTTTATGTTGCAGATAAGAAGGCGTATATTCGTTCTGCTATTTATTTGCTGACTTTATTGGCTTTGGCCTCAGGTAATGCCTTATTGGGTGTATTAGTTATTATTGTATTCTATATGATAATGTTGTTAAGGCGCTTTCGACCAATTGTTGCGTTTTTTTCTGTGCTTGTTTTTTCTTTAATGATAATATTTTCTATTAGGTATGTGATGAATACGGAATATGGAGAGAAATTACTAGATAGACAAGCGGAAATTTTTCAAGATGGAGCTTTACGTGGCCAAACAATGAAAATGTCAGGCTTTATTCGGATATGGCGTGGATATTATATTCTTGATACAATGAGTCCGTTTGAAATACTAGTTGGATTACATAGCAAAGAGAAATTGGAACAGAAAATATCTCAAACATCGGTTGCCTATACTTTTGGTGTAAATGATACTTATATGAATGCATTCCAAAGAATTATAATACAAACAGGTTTGATAGGTCTTTTTTTTTATTTTCTTTTTTTACGTTCATTGTGGAAAGGTAATAATATCGCTGGTAAGTGTTGTATAACCACGTATGTAGCTCTTTGTTTTATTGCTTCTATCTATTTTACTCATGTGATGGTACTTTTTTTGGTAATGGCTTTATTGATGAAGAAGACAAAAACTTCTGTAGCTATGAAAAGCTTTTCATTTCCTAAATATTAATGTTGTACTATTGATAGTGATTACAAATTTTATATTAATAATCAATTTATATTATGCTAATCCATTTTCATTCATCTCCTTTTTTAAACTCGGGTGAGATTAGACGTATTAGAAATGTTGATGTTTTTATTGCGTCATTAATATCGGATGAAATTATAGAGGTTGAATTTTATCCGATTAAAAAGAGTGCGTATGTTTATTCAAAAGGGAAATTTGTCCTGTCTGATAAAGTGATAAAAAAATATTATGTGCCAATGTTTCCTTTCTTGAGCAGATGTAAGGTGGCTGAAGTGTTAAATAACCATTGGATGTCAATTGCTTTATTTGTGTTGTGTTGTATTCATAAACCGACATATTTGTTAGGGGAATATTCTGTCTCGTTTAAATCAATGGGGATCGCACGAAAATTTTGCCGAAAACTAAAGTGTATTGTAGATATGCATGGTGCTCGTCCCGAGGAATATCTTTATTCTTTGAAGTCCACTTCAAAAAACTGGTATTGGGGTTTGTTAGAAAAGTATGAACGTGATAGTTCGACTTTGGCCGACATTATCATTTGTCAATCCTTTGCCATGAAGAGGCATATCATGGACAAGTATAAGGCTGACGAAAACAAAATATTAGTGTATCAATGTGGTGTGGATACAAGTTCGTTTTATAAGAATGATGAGATTCGTCGAAAAATTCGTAATGATTTACGGATAGCGGAGGATAATATCGTGTTTGTTTACAGTGGTGGATTACATGCTTGGCAAAAGGTTGATAAGGCTATAGCTTTTTTTGCTGCATATTATTCCTTTGATAGTCATTCAAAATTCTTAGTTCTGACACATGATGTTGGGTTATTAGAACAAGTAATGGACCGTCAGCAGGTCAGCAAAGAAATTCGTGAAAATGTAATCTGTAAGTCATTAGGTTTTGCGGAGGTTCCTCATTACTTGAATGCGGCAGATGTCGCATTCTTGTTTAGGGATAATGTAGTGATGAATGCGGTAGCTTCACCAACAAAACTGGCGGAGTATATGGCTTGTGGTTTACCTATTATTTCTTCAGAAGTGGCTAAGCATTGGATTTCAGATGCAGCGTTATCATATTTCTTGATTTTGGATGAAGAGAAATGGCCGAATTTCTCTTCTGTTAGGGAGTGGATTTCTCTGTGTGATCGTAGAGGTGTACAAATGTATGCAAATTCTTATTTGTCATTGGATAAAGACAACCGTGTTGCGTACAATTTCTTTAAAAATGAATCTGTTAACCATGTAATTAATATTTAATAATACAGCTGAGATGATTATTTATGAAATAGTTCCGCAATTAAGTTCTGGAGGAGGAGAGCGATTCACTGTAGATTTGTGTAATGAGCTGTCCAAAGAAAATGATGTAACTTTGATTGTGTTTCATCCATTAGAAAGAACAGGCTTTTATAAGGGTGAGATTTCTTCTAATGTGAAACTTTATTCGATGAATAAGCGACCGGGAATAGATTGGACACTTATGTTTAGGATTTATAATCTTATTAGAAAAGAGCGACCGGACGTAGTGCATATGCATTTACGTGCAATCGTTTATTGTATTTTTTCTGTATTGTTCAATCGTTCTATATTTTATTTTCATACAGTACATAATGATGCGCAAAAAGAGGCTGGTTCTTTTTTGGGTAGTAGCATTAGGAAGTTTTGTTTCAAATCAGGTTTTGTTATTCCTGTAACTATATCGATTGAATCGAGAAATAGTTTTGTGGAATATTATGGGTTTATTCCCCCTGTGATTCCAAATGGGCGTAACGTTTCTAGAAATATCTTGGTTTCGGAGCATGTGAGAAAAGAACTTATGCGTTATAAAGATGATTCGGATGAAAAGATATTAGTCTGTTTAGCTAGAATAAATAAAGTGAAACGTCAGCTTATGATCGCTCGTATAGTTTCTAGATTGAATAGTGAAGGTTATAAATTGTCGATGCTGATGATAGGGAATGACAGTAATGCTTCATTGGTTAATGAGATAAAAATGGTGAATTGTCCTAAGGTTTATATACTAGGGGAGAGAAATAATCCTTTAGAATATTTAAAAGCGGCTGATGCCTATTGTCTGTTGTCTTCTTATGAAGGTATGCCTATCTCTTTGATTGAGGCGATTGGTGTGGGAACGATACCCATTTGTACACCGGTAGGAGGTATCGTTAATACAATAGAAGATGGTATTAATGGTTTTTTGGCTTCTGATATAAGTGAAGATGCCTGCTATTTGGCTGTTAAACGATTCTTGGACTTACCTGCTGTAGAGATGGAAAGGATGAGAGCAAATGTATTGCGTAGTTATAGGTCTTATACTATGACTGAGTGTGCAAAAAAATATTATGAATTATTTAATAAGAATAGAAAATGAAAATCGCTTATGTAGTAGAGCCACGAAAAGTGATAGGTGGAGGTGTTCGTGCTGCCATGAATTTATCGAAGAGCATGAAGAACCTTTATAAAGCTATGACTGTAATATTTGGGGTGTACGAAAATACGGTGGAAGATAAAGCTGTCGATTTCTATACGGTGAATACATTGAAACCTATGTCGTTTTTTTACTGGAGACAATATCATTGTTTTGTGAAAGGATATAAACCTGATATAGTACACTGTCTAGGCCTTTACACCGCATTAGTTTGTTTGCTGCACAAAAAGATTACTCATAGTGACTATGCTATCGTTTGTACAGTACATCGTGTAACAATGAATATGCGTTACGTCTCACTCATAAAATATGTAGTGAGTTATATCGCTCGAAACTTAGACTATACAACTTTCTTGACAGAATACCAGAAGGAGCATTACTTTAAAAATGTGGGATTCTGTCCTAATAAATTTGTCATCGTACCGAATGTTATCTTTGTACAGAATGTATCAGAGGAAGAAAAACGACAGAAGCGAATAGAGCTTGCTAATGAACTTAATGCTGAATTTCTTACTTCATATGTGGGACGTATCATTCCGTCGAAGAATATAGAGGATACGATTCGCATCACAGCTATGGTTAATGAATGCGGACTTAATCTTGGATGTGTTCTTGTTGGAGGTTCAGAAAGAGAATATTATGAAAAATTACAGGCACTTATAGAAGAACTTAATATAGGTAATAAAGTGAAATTTGTTGGTTATGTAAACACTCCTTCTCTTTATACGGGAGCGACTGATTTTACAATTACAACTACTACTCATGGTGAGGCGTTGCCTAATCTGTTGATAGAATCGTATGCTCTGGAAAAAGTGACATTTTCCTCTGATATACCACAAATGGTTAATTTGATTGATCATGAAACGAATGGTTACACGTTGTCATTGAAAGATCTAAATATGTTTATCAATAAGATACGGATATTCTGTACGGATGAAGAGCTACGCAAAAGAATGGAGAATGCTGCTCTTGATACTTACAAACGTTTATATTCTCCTGAATATGTTACATCGATTTATAACCATGTATATCAGTCTATATGAAAACGATCTGTTTGATTTATGGCTATTCGGCACGTAACGCTGGAGACTTGGCCATTACACTTGGTGCTATCGACGTGCTTAAATCCTTGGGGTGTCAAGTTAAGTTATTTTCACGTTATAAATACCAACAGAATGATTACATAGAATCTGAGCGTTATTTGAGGGAACGTTATGGTAACGATCTAGAGATATTTGAGTCACCTTTTTTTCTTGATCGTTCTTCTAACCTTTTTTCATCTCTTGTGCATTACATGAGTGGTGCGGCTGTTGTCTTTGGCTTAAAAAGTAATAAACAATTCTGCCAGCAATTACTTGATTCCGATTGTGTTATTTTTAATGGGGGAAATCTATTTCGTTGCCATTCTTTTATAGATTACGCTCGGTTATGTGCATTGATGTATCCATTAAAAGTCGCAAAGTCAGCCCATGTTCCTTACATGATATTTCCTCAGTCGGCTTCAACAATAAACGAGATGGGGCAGAAAATTTTATTTCCCCTGCTTGAAGGTGCTTGCAAGGTGTTTTTCAGAGAAAAGGAGTCGTATGACTATATGGGTGAACTGATGCCTTCTGGGAATTTTGAGCAGACGATAGATTTGGCTTTTTTCATAAACAAAGATACTCTTCTTAGCGTGAAGCGAAAGAAAATGATAGCTATTACATTACGTTTCCATACTGTTGGTGACATAGGCTATCTGCCGGAAAAATATATTGAGGATATTTTTGAACGAATGGGGAACTATGTGACAGCTTTAAAATGTGAATATGAGTTTGTGGTTGTTGTGCAGACTGATAAGGATTATTTGAAGTCACAACAGTTTGCGGCTAAACATGAGTTGCGACTCATTAAGAGTAATGATCCGATGGAATTGCTATACATATATCGATCTGTTAGTTTATTGATAGGAATGCGTCTACATTCCATCATTTTGTCATTGTCTGTAGGAACTCCTTGTTTTGGCCTTTTTTATAAGCAATGGGGGCTTAAAAATTCGGGTATGATGAACTACTTCGGTATGCCTTATACTATAATGGATGAGCCAAGTGAGGCTGTTTCAGATGTTAAAGCAATTCGTGATCTGATTGCAAATATTGATAGGCATTCAATTGCTATCATGGAGAAAGTGAATAGGGAATATAAGAATATGGTTGCTAAATTTATCCCTATTATTTAGTCCTTTGAATACGACGAAAGTTGCTTTCGCTTGTATCACGAGTTTGAAAGAGAGAGGTTGGGTGAATCTCTAAATACACTACATCTGCTACATGTATATTTCATTATATATATTAACCCTTCGGAACTTGAGATCCCGCCAAGTTCGTTATCAAGTCTGGTATAGGCTACGGGCATATATCCGGAAATATATGAATTTTCGGTATGCGCTCTCTTTACCAAGAACAGGGTGTCCATTGTCTTTAAACCCTTTCATCCCGAAATATACGGGCTTGGATAGTGTTACGGGACGTTTCTCGTTCTTAGGTAAGGAATCCGCCTTCCAAGGATGGAACGATGAGAGTTTTGGCAAACTATGGTCATATAATCTAAATTATATGGACTACCTTCATCAGGAAACCATATCTTTCGAACAGGCCGTTTGTTGGATCGATAAGTTTGTCGATGAGATCGAGGAAAACAGGGATGGTCTGGAACCTTATCCGATCGCTTTACGAGGTATCAATTGGATCAAGTTCCTGTCGAAATATCATCCTTATATTCCGGCTGGGAATAAGCGAGGATGGGATTCCTCCTTGTATGCCCAATATCAAATCTTACTGGATAATCTGGAATATCATCTTTTAGGGAATCACTTATTGGAAGACGCTTTCTCCTTGTTATGGGCCGGGCTTTATTTTAAGGATGAGTCGATCTATCAAAAGGCGAAAGACCTGTTATTTAAAGAGCTGGAAGAACAACTCCTTCCGGATGGTGCTCATTACGAGCAATCACCGATGTATCATTGTATATTGTTGGATCGATTGCTGGATTGCTATAATGTCTCTATGAATAATTTGCGGTTTATAGGGCAGGAAGGTCTGAATGAACGCTTACGGGAGAGGGCTAGTAGCATGTTGGGACATTTAGCCTCTGTCGTTTATGATGATAATACGATACCTCTCCTGAATGATTCCGCTGAGGGAATCGCGCCTTCTCCGACTCAATTGTTTGCATACGCTAAGCGATTGGATATGGACTGGGAAAAGCTTCCGATGGGAGCGTGTGGCTACCGAAAATTGATGGCGGGCCATTGGGAGGCTATCGTGGATGTTGGAGACATAAGGGCCTCTTACCAACCCGGCCATTCGCATGCGGATACGTTCAATTATGAGTTGCGGATAGGGGGTAAGCCTTTCGTTATAGATACCGGAATTTCTACGTATGAAAAGACAACCCGTAGGCAATACGAGCGTGGCACGGCGGCCCATAATACGGTGGTGCTAGGGGATAAGAACTCTAGCGAGGTATGGGGAGGCTTTCGTGTGGGGAGGCGGGCAAGGGTGACGCTTCTTAAAGATTCTCCGAATGAGGTAGAGGCTTGGCATGATGGCTTTGGCTCATTGGGTAGGCATCTGCGAAAATTTACGATTGATAAGGATCGTTTTAGGATAGAGGACTCTGTCTCAACAGCCGTGAAAGCCGTAAACTTGATCCATCTGGCTCCGGATGTGGAGATCATATCTTGTTCACGAAATGAGATAGTGACGAGTATCGCGGCGATAAGAGTGGCCGACGCATCCTCTGTCGAGATTGTAGATGACCAAGTGTCATTTACGTATAACCGTTTTCACCTATCTAAGACAATTCGTATTCATTTTGTGAAGAGACTTTCTTATACAATCGGTTGATCGTTGTTGGACCATTCTTGATCTGCCTAATATCTTACTTAAAAAATAATACATAATTCTTATGAAAGCATGTTTCATGGGTTTGGGCTATATTGGCCTGCCCACGGCTATTATTGCCGCAAAGCACGGGGTGGAGATCGCCGGCGTGGATATCAACGCCCAGGTGGTGGAGGTTACCAACCAAGGGAAATTGCATATCATCGAGCCGGGTATGGAGGAGATGTTGCGGGAGGTACTGGCCTCCGGACATTTCAAGGCGTACACCGAGCCTCGGGTGAGCGACGCTTATTTCATGGTGGTACCCACTCCTTTCAAGGGGGATCATGAGCCGGACGTATCGTTCGTTGAGTCGGCTACCCGTATGGTGCTTCCTTTGTTGAAGGAGGGGGATTTGTACGTGATCGAGTCTACCTCGCCGGTGGGGACGACCGAGCGGATGGCTAGTTTGATTTTCTCGGAACGGCCGGAGCTGGAGGGCAAGATCTATATCGCTTATTGTCCGGAGCGGGTGCTTCCGGGTAACGTGATCTATGAGTTGGTGCATAACGATCGGGTCATCGGCGGTATGGACGAGGCCTCTACCCGTAAGGCGATGGAGTTCTACGGCCAGTTCGTGAAGGGTACGCTTCACCCAACGAATAGCAAGACGGCCGAGATGTGTAAATTGACCGAGAACTCAAGCCGGGACGTACAGATCGCTTTCGCCAATGAGCTGTCGTTTATCTGCGATAAAGCGGGAATCAATGTGTGGGAGCTGATCGATTTGGCGAACAGGCATCCCCGTGTGAATATCTTACGGCCGGGTTGCGGAGTTGGCGGTCATTGCATAGCGGTGGACCCTTATTTCATCACGGCGGAGTTTCCGATGGAGAGCCGTATGATCTCTACGGCTCGTGAGACGAATAATTACAAGGCATTTTGGTGCGCTGAGAAAGTGAGGAACGCCATGCTACGGTTTGAGCTGAAACACGGACGAAAACCGGCGGTGGCCATGATGGGTTTGGCTTTCAAGCCTGATATCGATGACTTGCGCGAGTCTCCGGCCAAGGGAATAACGACGAAGGTGCTGCAATCGTGCAGCAACGCTGACATCATGGTGGTGGAGCCGAACGTTTCGGAGCATAAGTTGTTTAAGTTGACCCCTTATAAGGAGGCCTATGAGAAAGCCGACATCGTGGTTTTCTTGGTGAATCATAGGGAGTTTGCGGGGTTGAATTATCGGGATGACGTGGAGGTGCTGGACTTTTGCGGGACATTCAAGAAATAATCGTTCGCTAAATAGAAGAATACGCTGTAATGAGGAAAATAATGTTAGTCTTCGGGACCCGTCCCGAGGCGATCAAGATGGCTCCGCTGGTGAAGGAGTTCCAGAAACATCCGGAGTCGTTCGAGACCATCGTGTGCGTTACCGGACAGCATCGGGAGATGTTGGATCAAGTGTTAAAATTGTTCGAGATCACGCCGGATTATGATTTGAATATCATGAGGCAGGGTCAGGACTTATATGACGTGACCGCCCGTGTCCTTACCGGTATGCGTGACGTGTTGCGTGAGGCGACACCCGATGTCGTGCTGGTGCATGGGGATACCACCACGAGCACGGCGGCCGCCTTGGCCGCTTTCTACCAACAGATACCTGTAGGTCATATAGAGGCCGGCCTTCGTACCCACAATATCTATAGCCCATGGCCGGAGGAGATGAACCGGCAGGTCACGGGGCGTATCGCCACGTATAATTTCGCACCCACGCGGTTGAGCAAACAGAACTTGATGCGGGAGGACGTGAGTCCGGACTCAATCTTGGTTACCGGCAATACGGTGATAGACGCCTTACGGCAAGTGGTGCGTAAGATAAAGACGGACGCTGAGTTGGACAAGGAGCTGGAAGGCGTGCTTTTACGCTCCGGGTATGATGTGAACCGTCTGGTTGAGGGTAAGAGACTGGTGTTGATCACGGGTCATCGCCGGGAGAACTTCGGTGATGGATTCATCCATATGTGTACCGCTATCAAGGACTTGACCCGGAAGTATCCGGAGGTGGATTTTGTCTATCCTATGCACTTGAATCCCAATGTGCGCAAGCCGATTCACGAGGTATTCGGCGGGGATTTATCTGATCTGGGTAATATGTTCTTCATTGAGCCATTGGAATATCTGTCGTTTGTCTATCTGATGGAGAAATCAACGATAGTGCTGACCGATAGCGGCGGTATCCAAGAGGAGGCTCCCGGCTTGGGCAAGCCCGTGTTGGTGATGCGTGATACGACCGAGCGTCCGGAGGCTCTTGCGGCAGGTACGGTGAAACTGGTCGGTACGGACTATGACAAGATCGTGAGCGAGGTCTCGGCGTTGCTTGATGATACGGCTTATTACGATGCGATGAGCAAGGCGGTCAATCCCTATGGCGATGGATTGGCTTGCGGAAGGATCGTGGAATTTTTGAACCGGAAGGAATGAGGGTCTTGATCGTTTCTCCCTCTTATCTTCCAGAGATCGGTGCGGCACCCTCACGCATTACGAACATGGCGGAGGGACTGTCCGGCTTAGGGATCAAGGTGGATGTGTTGACTTGCCTACCCAATTATCCCAAGGGACGTATCTTTGATGGATATAGGGGGGCTTTTTCCAAGACAGAGGATGTAAACGGGATAACGGTCTTCAGGTACTGGACGTATGCCTCGATCTCGAGGAGACCGTTGGTCCGTCTTGCCAGTATGTGCTCTTTCGCCACGACCCTTTGGTGTTTCGCTCTCAAGCGTAAGCGTATAAAATCTTATGATAAGGTGATCATCCAGACCCCTCCTGTTTTGGCGGCGGCCTCGGCCATGTTGCTTTTTCGTTGCTGCTACCGGAAAAAGGTGGTACTGAACGTCTCAGACCTTTGGCCATTGTCGGCCGTGGAGCTGGGGGCCATGAAAGAGGGGGGCGTTTATCATAGGGTGATGGGGCGTATCGAGCGGTTCCTTTATCGTAAGGCCACGGCCTGTCAAGGGCAGAGTAAGGAGATCGTGGATTATATAAAGCGGTATGAGCCGGGCAAGGCCTCGTTCTTGTATCGGAATTTGCAGCATCGTTTTGTTTTACCAGATCAACCCCCTTCTTCTCGGAAGCCTTTCAGGATCGTCTATGCCGGTTTGCTGGGTGTGGCGCAGAATATATTGGAGTTGATAGAGCGTATCGATTTTAAAGGGATGGGAGCGGAGCTTCATTTATTTGGAGGAGGCAACCAAGCCTTGGAGATAGAGGATTATGTGAGGACACATGATAGAGGTATCTTTTATCATGGCTCCCTACCCAAAGAACGGATGCGTGAGGAGCTTACACGTTATCATGCCTCCATTATCCCCTTGGCGGTTCGTATAAGAGGGGCCGTACCTTCTAAATTATTTGATTTGCTACCGTTAGGCGTTCCTATCTTGTTTTGCGGAGGCGGCGAGGGTGAGGAGATTGTAAAGGAGAATCAGTTGGGCCTTGTCTCGGCCCCCGGAGATTATGAGCGACTTTCTAAAAATATACGGGCCATGAGCCACTTGCCGGATGAGGAGTATCGACAGCTAAAAGCGAACTGCTTAAGATTATCCCAGACGACTTTCTGTTTTGAAAGGCAACTGGAGGCGTACAAACGTTTTTTATCGGCTTTCTAATTTCAGGATGAAATCCCTTAAACATTTTGCGGGGATGCCCTGTTATAGATATAGTAGTGTGTTTTTCATGGTATTAGATTTTTAGATTAGTAATTAGGTTGTTCATTCAGTTCGGGAGAATAGGATGTTGGTTTCTAAATATGAGAGCCGGAAAGGTGAGAATGATTTCTCTCGTTTCCGGCTATTCTTTTTTATTTAAAACTCGTCATTGGCGTAAAGACTCAATAGGTTTTTCAGCTCATAATCGAATATCTCGTCATCCTTGAAGAAGCGTTTCAATTCGATCTCGGCTGTCTCCGGTGAGTCTGATGCGTGTACGATATTCTCTTGTACGCTCATACTATAATCTCCCCGTATCGTACCGGGAGCGGCGTTTCTACCATTGGTAGCGCCGGCCAAGGTTCTTACTACATGTATGGCATCTACCCCTTCCCAGCAACATACAATTACCGGGCATACACTCATCGCGTCCTTGATCCGTTGGAAGAAAGGCTTTTCTTTTAGGTGGGCGTAGTGCTCACTCAAGATCTCGTCAGTCAGCCAAACCATCTTCATGCCGGCCAGACGGAGTCCCTTCTTTTCGAAACGGGTTACGATTTCACCGATCAGCCCTCGCTGAACGGTACAAGGCTTTAAAATAACCAATGTTTTTTCCATAAGATTTATATTAAAAGATTAAACAAATGTTTGATGTCTTGAATACATGTTAACCTTGCGGCGTTTTATGAATGATAGAGGAATAAAGGATGAAATGTTTTTTAGGATATTTCAAGTATATTTCTATCTTATTCCTCCGCAAGTTAATGGGAATAAACAAATAAACGAGCGATAAGTCTGCTAAACTAAACTAATTTAACATACGTTAATTGTTGCTCGAGTTGTTAATCCTTCTGTATTCTTTTCCATTTCCGTGGAATTTCCGGATGAGTCTTGAGAAATTCCCTCAAGGTTTGCCGGTTTACTCCCAGTTTCTTGCTGATATATACTTTAGTCTTATGTTCTTTAATATACTGCAAGATCATCTCTTCCTTACCTTTTAGCTTACAGGTTTCCGGTCGCTCTCCTTTCGGACGGCCCAGTTTGGCACCTTGCACTTTTTTCCGAGCCAACGCTTCTTTCGTTCGTTGCGAAATCAGGTTGCGTTCAATTTCGGCGCTTAGGCTAAATGCGAATGCCAAGATTTTACTGTTAATGTTATTTCCGAGTTCGTAACCTTCCTTTACCGTAAATACAATGATGTCTCTTTCCATACATTGATGAAGGAAGCTCATAACTTGCATAAGATTACGTCCGAGACGTGACAGTTCCGTCGTGATCAGGATGTCGCCTTTACGTATTTGCTTTAATAATTTACCAAGTTGGCGATCGGCGATTACTTTTGTCCCGCTGATCGTCTCATCTACCCACCTGTCGATTCTCATGTTCCTCGATTTTGTGAATTTCTCAATCTCGAATCGCTGGTTTTCAGTAGTTTGTTTGTCTGTACTGACTCTTACATAACCGTATACCATATGTCCTATATTTAATTAAACAACAACCAAGATACTGGAAACGGATTGATTGATAGTACGTTTTAGTAAAAACAAACTTTTTTATGGGTGTGTTAAAGAAGTTGAGTGGGCTTGAACTCCATACAAATTGTAATAAAAAGGGTTAATGGATATCCGTATAGAAAATTTAAGTTACTTTTGCTTTCGAAAAATAAGATGGAGTCTTAGAATGATCATGGGTATGAAAAAGTTATTGTCTTTACCTCCAAATTTGGTAGATTGTTTCCATGCGGTAGAGCATGTAAGTACAGAGGAATGGTTTTGCACCTCGGATCCGGTAGGTGCCCGCTTAGGGTCCGGGGGAGGAACGACTTGGTTGTTGGAGGCCTCCCGGCGAAAAGAGGCTCCGGATGTATCGACGGAAGAGTGGTTGGGACAGGAGAAGCGTATCTTGTTGCATGCCGGAGGGCAAAGCCGCCGTTTGCCCGGATATGCGCCATCCGGGAAAATATTGACTCCGATCCCTGTGTTTCGCTGGGCAAGAGGGCAGAGGTTATCCCAGAACTTATTGTCCTTGCAATTACCTCTTTATGAACGGATCATGAAAAAGGCGCCGGAATCGCTTCATACCTTGATCGCTAGCGGTGACGTATATATCCGTGCTAACCAGCCTTTGCAGGAGATTCCTGAGGTAGATGTGGTTTGTTACGGTTTATGGGTCGAGCCTTCGTTGGCCAAGAATCACGGGGTTTTTGTATCGAGCCGTAAGTCTCCGGACACTCTGGACTTCATGCTACAGAAGCCTTCGTTGGAAACTTTGGGGGAATTGGCGGGTAGTCATTTATTCTTGATGGATATCGGTATCTGGCTGCTAAGCGACAAGGCGGTGCGGTTATTAATGAAACATTCCTATACCGAGGATGGCAAGGCGATGAAGGCGTATGATTTATATGCTGAGTTCGGGTTGGCCTTGGGGAAGAATCCACGTATCACGGACTCGGAGTTGAATCAGCTTTCAGTAGCGATTCTGCCGCTTCCGGGTGGAGAGTTCTATCATTATGGAACTAGCCGTGAGTTGATTTCCTCTACATTGGCGGTACAGAACTTAGTTAGGGATCAACGTGCGATCATGCAGCGTAAGGTGAAACCACATCCCGCCATGTTTGTGCAGAATGCGGTGTTACACCAGAAATTGACCGCTGAGAATTCGGAATTATGGATAGAGAATAGTTATATCGGTGAGAATTGGACGTTACGTGGCCAGCAAATTATAACGGGTGTTCCGGAGAATAATTGGAACTTATCTCTTCCGGAAGGTGTCTGTGTAGATGTTGTCCCGGTAGGGGAAGCTAATTGGGCGGCAAGGCCCTATGGTTTTAATGACTTGTTTAAAGGGGCCTTGTCTGATGTGTCTACCTTGTTTATGGGGAAACCTATCTTGACTTGGGCGATGGAGCGAGGGATCACCTTGAGAGGGAATGAGGATATACAAAACGCACCTTTGTTTCCTGTTTGCCAAACCGTGGATGAGCTGGGAAAAGTGCTGCGCTGGATGATTACGGAGCCGGATAGGGAAGAGGGAAAGTTTATTTGGCTTTCCGCCCGAAAATTATCGGCGAATGATTTGTCCGATCAGGCGAATTTACGCCGTTTGGTAGCTCAGCGAGAAGTTTTCCGTAAAAAAGACTGGTCATTATTGGCCGCTAATCATGAGAAAAGTGTATTCTATCAATTGGATCTTTCGGATGCGGCGGAAAGCTTCGCCAAAGACAAGATTGTCTTACCGAAAGCCCTTCCCGAGGATAATCCGTTGATGAAAAGGATACATAATCATATGTTCCGCTCTCAGGTGATGAAGATCTTGGGGGAAACGTATAAGGAGGAGGAGCAAAAGGCTTTCGCTTTGTTGCGGGAGGGGCTGGTCGGTTCCGTCCTCGGAAGTAAGCAGCAGCCGTGTTTGAATGTCTATCGGGACCAGATCGTATGGGGACGTAGTCCGGTACGTATCGATTTGGCAGGTGGGTGGACAGATACGCCGCCCTATTGCTTATATGCGGGTGGAAACGTGGTGAACGTGGCGATCGAGTTAAACGGGCAACCACCGCTACAAGTCTATATCAAGCCTTCCGATACCCATAAGATTATCCTTCGCTCGATCGATCTGGGAGCGATGGAGGTTATCTCCTCATGGGACGAGCTTCGTGATTATAATAAGGTAGGATCGCCGTTTTCCATCCCGAAAGCGGCTTTGGCCTTGGCGGGATTTATCCCGGAATTCTCGGCGGAGGCTTATGCTTCTTTGGATGTCCAGTTGGAAGCTTTTGGTAGCGGGCTGGAGATTACCTTGTTGGCGGCGATACCGGCGGGTTCCGGTTTAGGCACTAGCTCGATCCTCGCAACTACTGTGTTGGGCGCTATCTCTGATTTTTGTGGCTTGGCTTGGGATAAGAATGAGATCGGAAACCGCACTTTGATTTTAGAACAATTACTGACTACCGGCGGGGGATGGCAAGATCAATACGGTGGCGTATTGCACGGTTTGAAACTCTTGCAAACGAACGAGGGTTTTAATCAGAATCCTTTGGTACGTTGGCTGCCGGAATACTTGTTTACTGATCCGGAATACCGGCCTTGTCATCTTCTTTATTATACGGGAATTACTCGTACGGCGAAAGATATTTTATCGGAAATCGTACGAGGTATGTTCTTGAATAGCGAGGCGCATTTAGGTCTTTTGTCCGAGATGAAAGCTCATGCGCTTGATATGTACGAGGCGATCCAATGCGGAGACTTCGTGACTTATGGTAAATTGGTCGGAAAGACTTGGGAGCAAAATAAGGCACTCGATTCCGGAACGAATCCGGCGGCGGTGGAAGCTATTATCTCCAAGATACAGGCTTATGCCTTGGGATATAAACTTCCGGGAGCAGGCGGTGGTGGTTACTTATATATCGTAGCGAAAGACCCGGGTGCGGCCCTGCAAATCCGAAAGATATTGACTCTTTCTCCACCCAATTCGAACGCCCGGTTCGTGGAGATGAGCTTGTCGAATAAGGGGCTTCAGATTAGTCGTTCGTAGGTTCGTGCCACGCCGGTATAGGCGAGGGCACACGCCAGTATAGGTGTTGGCTTACGCTGGTATAGATACAGGCCTATGCCTATACTGCTGAGGGGCGTTGCGTATATACGTGTGTATTTTTGCCTGTTTTGTTGCTAATTGGAATATATTGCATGTGTTTTGGAACATTTATATAAATGATCCTGTTGTACTTTTGCGGAGTTTAATGAGGTGTCAGATCTGATGGGGAAGAGAATTGTTTTTATATGGCTTTTATTGGCGTTCGCTTGGGTAGCGAAGAGCCAGAACTACATGATAAAAGGAATCGTGACTGATTCCATTACGGGAGAACCTTTGCCTTATGTGGCTGTGATTTTGAAGGGAACTACGATAGGTGCTACGACAGATCTGGATGGGGCTTTTACGCTCTCCTCTTCATCTAAGGTACGTACTTTACAGGTCTCTTATCTGGGTTATACGGAGAAAGAATTGAAATTCGTTCCGGGTAAAGCGGAACATTTGAAGATTCAGTTAGCTCCGACAAGTATTAATTTGTCGGAGGTGATTATCAAGCCGGGAAAGGAAAGATATCGGAAGAAGGATAATCCTGCGGTTACCTTTATCAAAAACGCTATCGCACGTCGGGAGAGCAACGATCCTCGTAATCATGATTATTTTCGGTATGATCAATACGAGAAGATGGTCTTCGCTATGAACGATTACCAACCGAAACCGAAAAAGGATGGAAAGGCGGGAAAGTTTGACTTCTTGACTGAGTTTATCGATACGTTGGAGGTGGGAAAGACGATCTTGCCGGTATCCGAACGTGAGAAAATCCAGACCGTTTATTACCGTAAAGACCCGAAGACGGAAAAGAGGGTCGTTCTGGCTACGAAAGCGGCTGGTGTGGATGAGGTCTTCTCACGAGACGGTATGCAACAGTTCTTGAATGAGGTATTCCGGGAAGTGAATATCTTCCAGAATGATATTCCTTTGTTCTTGAACCGTTTCGTTAGTCCTATGTCTACGATGGGGCCTAACTTCTATAAATATTATTTGCTAGAC
The DNA here is from genome assembly GCF_003635485.1 of Parabacteroides sp. AF19-14. Lineage (NCBI taxonomy): Bacteria > Pseudomonadati > Bacteroidota > Bacteroidia > Bacteroidales > Tannerellaceae > Parabacteroides > Parabacteroides sp. AF19-14. The sequence continues at coordinate 26,953 of NZ_QTMJ01000031.1, forward strand.
ACGGTGGAGGTCGCCGGACAGAAGTGCGTGGATTTGGGTTTCGCTCCGTTTACTCCGGAGACGTTCGGTTTTACGGGACATCTTTTTATCACGTTGGATTCTACTTATTTCGTGCAGAAGGTTAAGTTGAATGTCCCGAAGAAGATCAACTTGAATTTTGTCGGTGGAATGACGATCGAGCAGACTTTCGACCGTGCCCCGGATGGGACTCGTATCATTACGAAAGATGATATCAACGTGGACTTCAAATTGACGGAGAAATCGAAAGGAATGTATGCCCGCCGTTTGAATATCTATTCGAATCAAGCGTTTGAGGGACCCGATGATCCTAAAGTATTCGAGGAGAGCGCACCTATTATTATACCGATGGAAGCTTATCGCCGTTCGGCGGATTTCTGGGAGGAGAATCGTCCTACTGAGGCGGGAACTCGCAAGCAGAATAACGTGGAGTTGCTAATGGCGAAACTTCGTTCCGTTCCTATTTTCTATGTGACGGAGAAGGTTGTTTCGATCCTTACCTCCGGTTATATCGCGACGAATAAGATTCCGGAGAAGAGCAAGTTCGAGTTTGGTCCGATGAACACCTATATCAGTGGTAACGCGATTGAGGGGGCCCGCTTCCGTGTCGGTGGAACCACGACAACGGCGTTCAGTAAACGTCTTTTCTTGGATGGTTATTTGGCTTATGGATCGAAAGACCGCAAGTTGAAATATGATGGTATCGTAGAATATTCTTTTATCGATAAGAAGGATTATCGGAAAGAATTTCCCGTGCATTCTATTCGCTTCGAGTACCTATATGATATCAACCAGTTAGGTCAGCAGTATATGTATACCAACAAGGATAATATGTTCTTGGCCTTGAAGCGGCAGAAAGATACGCGTGCCACCTATTTAAGGAATATGGAACTGACGTATTACCGTGAGCATTATAACGGCTGGGCTTATGGGGCGGTACTTCGGAATTTTAAGGAATACTCAACCGGTTACGCTGCGTTCGACCGTATCGGTCCGGATGGCCAGATCACGGCTACCGATTCCTACCGGATGTCGGAAGTGGAGTTTAAGTTCCGTTTCGCCCCGAATGAGAAATTCTACCAGACTCGTAATTACCGTTATCCGATTACGCTTGACGCACCGGTATTCACCTTGAACCATACGATGGCTTTCCAAGATGTATTAGGTAGTTCGTATGATTATCAGAAGACGGAGCTCGGTATTCAGAAACGTTTCTGGTTCTCTGCTTTCGGTTATGTGGATATTCTCGCTAAAGCAGGTAAAGTTTGGACAAAGGCCCCTTATCCTTTGTTGATCTTGCCAAACGCAAACTTGTCGTATTTGGTGCAACCGGAATCTTATACGAATATGAATGCGATGGAGTTCATCAACGATGAGTACGCTTCGTGGGATATTACTTATTTTATGAACGGAGCCTTATTGAACCGTATTCCGCTTATCAAGAAGTTAAAATGGAGGGAGGTCTTTTCCTTCCGGGGTATGTTCGGCCACTTGACGGATAAGAATAATCCGTATATCGGTGAGCAGAATGAGGGCTTGTTCTTATTCCCGCAGGGCTCTTACCTGATGGACCCGTCTACTCCTTATATGGAGGCGGGTGTCGGTATCGAGAATATCTTTAAGTTCTTGCGTTTGGATTATGTATGGCGTCTGACCTATAAGGATCATCCGGGCATCCAGACAAAGGGTATACGTTTTATGATGAAGCTATCCTTCTAGGGCAAGTGTTATTTCCAGTCGCTGAACTCAAAACTTAATTGTTCCCAACGGTCTTTCGTATGAGCCTCCTCTTTTACGGGATTGGATACGGATAGACCGATCAGTCGGATGGGATGCTCGGTATATTCCACTTCTTTCAGCAATTCCTTGGCCAAGGGAAGGATCTTATCTAAGGTTGTTAACTCTTCCGGACGGCTGAGGCTTCTCGTGATTTGGTTGAAATCATGGAACTTGACCTTTAAGGTCAGTGTGTTTCCCTTGAATCCGGAACGTTCCAGCCTGCCGATAAGTTCGGTCGCTACGTGATAAAGCTCGATGATAACAGAGGATTTGCGGGAGATATCTTTTTCTAGCGTATGCTCGCAACCTACCGACTTCCGGATTCGTACCGCTTCTACGGGACGGTTGTCTATACCTCTGGCAAACTCATAATAAAGCATTCCCGCCTTTCCGAACTGGCGGGTAAGCATCTCCCCCGAACATTCCCGTAATTGCAGCCCGTTGTGGATACCGAGTGTATGCATTTTTCGGGCTGTTACGGGGCCTACTCCCCAAAAGGACTCAATGGGAAGACGTGCTATAAAATCGAGGGCTTGGCTTGGATGGATGGTGCATAATCCATTGGGCTTCCGATAATCCGAGGCTATTTTCGCTAGAAATTTGTTGTAGGAGACTCCCGCTGACGCTATCAGGTTCAAATTATCCCAGATCCGTTTCTTGATCTCCTTGGCGATATCTACAGCGAGAGAGATGCCTCGTTTATTATCAGTGACATCCAAAAAGGCTTCATCCAAGGAAAGCGGTTCTATGATATCCGTATAATCATGGAAGATCTCGTGGATCTGGCGTGAGACGGATTTATATACGTCCATCCTTCCATGTACGAATATCAGGTCCGGGCATAAACGTTTGGCTTTTTGAGACGCCATGGCGGAACGTACCCCATATTTCCGGGCTTCGTAGCTAGCGGCAGCTACTACGCCTCGCTGCTCCGCATGCCCGACCGCTAGGGGTTTTCCTCGCAACTCCGGATTGTCTCGTTGTTCCACCGAGGCATAAAAGGCATCCATATCGATATGTATGATCTTTCTCAAGATAGCTCTTTTATTACTGGTATTTACGATAACCCTTCGTCTGTTTATGAAGCCGATAATCGCATTATAAGATCTCTACGGAGTTAATGACGATATTCTCGGTCGGACGATCTTGCTTGTTGGTCTTGGAGGACTGTATGGCGTCTACGACATCCATGCCTTCTACCACTTCGCCGTAAACCGTGTATTGATTGTCGAGGAACGGTACGCCACCTTCGTTCTTGTAAGCCTCACGGAGTTCCGGGTTTAACTTTACCTCGTCTTTCCGCTTCTCGGCCTCCAGCTCGGTCTTGCCAATCAAGGTATCACGAAGGATCGCCAGTTCTTCCTTGTTACCACTGCGATAGAATTCCATGATCTTAGGCTTGTTCTCGTTTTGCAGGCGGGCGAATATCTCTTGTTTCAGACGGCCTTCCAATTGCTTTTCCATCTGGTTCAACTCTTGTTCCGAATACTTTTTCCCCGTTACGATATAGAATTGGGAGGCGGAAGAGGCCTTTTCCGGGTTCACCTCGTCTCCGGTACGTGCGGCGCAAAGGGCTCCTTTCTTGTGGAAATATTTCGGGTAACGGAATTCGGCGGGAACGGTATAGCCCAGATCGCCCGCTCCCAGTTGCTTGTTCATCGGGGCATCCTTGGAGGTTATGTCACCTCCTTGTATCATGAAATCCTTGATCACACGGTGGAACAGCAAGCCGTTATATTGCCCTTCTTGTACCAACTTGATAAAGTTATCACGATGTAATGGCGTGTCGTTATATAATTTCAGCTTTATATCTCCTTTGTTGGTGTGCATAAGCACCCTTGTCTCAGTTGCTTGATTTTCCATTTTATACTTATTTTTCTATGAGTTTCATTGACTTGATCTTTATGTTCTTCGTGGGTCTGTCATCGGCGTTCGTCTCGACGAACTGTATCTTATCCACGACTTTCATACCCTGTATAACCTCTCCGAATACCGTATAGTTGCCGTCCAGATGAGGCGTTCCGCCTTCCAGCATATAGGCTTCTTTTTGCTCCGGAGTAAACTTGATGCCTTTCTCCTTGGTCATCTTATCTAGCTCCATCTCCGTAAAGAACTTTCCGGTCACGATATAGAATTGAGTCGCAGATGAGGCCTTCTCTGGATTTTCCTCATCCGGGGTACGTGCGGCACAGAGCATTCCCCGCTTATGAAAATATTTCGGATACACGAACTCGGCGGGGATGGTGTAATCTAAATCTCCGTCGCCCAGATGTACGTCCAAGGGAGCGTCTTTCGAGTTGATATCGCCTCCTTGTATCATGAATTGCTTGATAACCCGGTGGAACAATAATCCATCGTAACGGTGTTCTTTTACGTTCTTGATAAAATTATCCCTGTGCAACGGCGTGTCGTTGAACAGTTTCACCTTGATCTTACCCATATCCGTATCAATCAGCACCAATGTCTCAGTCTCTTGCGCATGCAGCGGGCATAGCGAAAGCATAAATACCGAAACAAACAACATCGTAAGAATCCGTCTCATATTTATTTCTATTAGTTTTAGATGGACAAAAATAAGAATAAATATCGATATCTATGATCAAAGGAATAGGTCTAAACATGATTTCTTTGGTAGGAAACCGTAATAGCGTTACAAACATCTGTAATATATGCACATCGTTTTATGTTGAATCTAGGTAATTTTGTCATAGAAATAAAACTCTAAATTCAATATACTATGAGAGCAAGTATCTTAGCTATTTTAATTTTAGGGGGGATTGTCTTAAACATAAAGGCTCAGTTTTCTTATAATGAAAAGGGTCAAGCCATCCCTCCTGCATCACAACCTTTCGGCAAAGAGGCTTTTGAGCCAACCGGGCATACGGTTATACGCTGGTTGGGGAACGCTGGCTTTCTGATTAATAGCCGTGGTACGTGTTTGATGGTCGATCCTATGTTGAGGGGATTTGATATGCCTTTGTTAATAAATATGCCGATCGCCCCTAAAGATGTTCCCCATTTGGATGCGGTATTGATTACTCATTGCGACAATGATCATTACAGTGTTCCTACTTGTACGGAAATGTCTTCTGTATGCCGGGAATATCATTCTACATTCTACGTGGATTCTTTGATGGAAACACAGGGTTTGAACTCTTTCGGACATCGTATCGGGGAGACTTTTAATGTCGGTCCGATTTCTATCAAGTTAACCCCGGCTTACCATACGTGGCAAAATGAGTATCCGGGATATACGCATGAATTTAAGGTTGAAGATTATTGTGGTTTCCTCATGAAAACACCGGATGGCTTAATTTGGGCACCGGGAGATTCCCGCTTTCTTCCTGAGTTCTTGGAATTACCTGCCCCGGACGTGATTTTCTTTGATTTCTCGGATGATTCATGGCATATAGGATTGGAGGGAGCCATAAAGATCGCAAATGCTTATCCTAAAGCGCAGCTTCTCCTGTCTCATTGGGGAACGGTGGATGCTCCCAATATGAAACCATTTAATGCTGACCCTAAAATGCTAGAAGGGCGTATCCGTAATCCGGAACGTGTTCATGTCTTAGCCCCGGGAGAAGCTTTTGACCTTGTAGCTCTCAGCTCTAGCGAGGGTGAACAATGTGCCGAAACCTTGATTTTCCCTGCCGATGCGAAGGCTTCGTCGGAGTATAATACGGGGGATGTCTATGTCTCCTTGTTGAAGGAGTCTGGTAATACGATGATCGCGCATTTTATATTCAAACCTAACAGCCGTAATTTCTGGCATTACCATCCGGATGCCGAGCAAACCTTGTTAGTACTTGATGGAGAAGGATATTATCAAGAGGAAGGAGGAGAGAAACGTGTGATCCGGAAGGGTGATGTGATCGTGACACCTCCTAATGTACGCCATTGGAATGGGGCGACACCGGGTAGCTCTATCGTATGTATGACCGTTACGGAACATGCGATCGAGAATCATGCCGTACAACTTCGGGCTGTGACGGATAAGGAGTATAATTGACAGGTTCGGATGACAGGCTGGTGGAAACCTATTAATTGGCCGCTCTATATTCATTAGGCGTACAGCCTGCCATTTTTTTAAACCATCGACTGAAGTGCTGCGGATAAGGAAATCCTAACTCGCAGGAGATCTCGCTGATTGTCTTTTTAGTATTGTACACTCGTTCCTTGGCAATCTCCAGTGTTTTTTGCTGGATGTGTTTCAATGCCGATAAGCCAGTTTCCTTTTTCAGCAAATCGCTCAAATAGTTAGGGGACAAACAGAGTTTCTCCGCGCAATAGGGTACGGACGGTATCCCATATAGGGCTGGTTTTCCTGAATTGAAGTATTCGTTTAATAATGCCTCGAATCGGGCAAATGTGTCTTGGTTCGTATTCTCACGTGTGATGAACTGGCGGTCATAGAAACGTGTGCAATAATTCAAGAATAGCTTTATATTATCAGTTATCAATGATTTGCTGTGCTTATCAATAGGGTATTGCAGTTCTTCCTTTATCCTTTCCATGCATTCGATCACCGTTTTGCGCTCTTGTCCCGAAAGGTGAAGGGCCTCATTCGCATAGTAAGAGAAGTAGGAGTAGTCCCTCATGATATGGGCCAATGGCGTTCCTCGTAAAAGCTCGGGGTGGAATACCAATACCCATCCTTCCGGTTGGTGTAATAATCCATCGTCTTCCGAACCCAATACTTGGCCCGGGGCAAGAAAGAGCATCGCTCCCTTTTGATAGTCGTATATACTTCGTCCATATTTCAGTTGCCCGCAGTCCGTGTCTTTCAGCAATATAGCATAAAGGTTATATAGCTTTCTGCAAAAGCGCAGGGGTTTTGCTTCACGTCCGTCGATAACGCTGACTAATGGATGTCTGGTTTCTATGCCGAAATAATCGTTGTATTGTTGTACTGTGTTGATATTCATTATCTCATTCATGGCTTAATCTCTTTAGTTTTCGCAAATGTACTTCTTTTCCTATGTTTTTGTCTTCCGAGCGATGAAATTGGTATATCTATCCGTATTTTTGGTACATGTCCGGATGTCGGAACATGGTATTTTTGCGACAAATAGATTATTTATTAAAAGATCATAAGTTATGAGAAAGTACAATGGAATAAATCGTCGGGGATTTTTAAGGTCGGCGATGCTGTCGGGAGCCGCGATGTGTGTTTCTTCTATATCCAATGAAATGGTAGCTAATGAGAGCCGGGATAAGCAAGAGCCCTTGGCTTTAGGTAGTAAGGTCGCGGCTGGAATTAGCGCAAAACGAACCTTGGGAAGCGGTACGGCTTCCATGGTCGTATCGGCTATTGGCTTCGGTTGTATGGGATTGAATTATCATCGCAGCCAGCATCCCGGCAAGAAGCAAGTAATCGCTTTGGTACATGAGGCCATCGATCGTGGCGTTACTTTGTTCGACACGGCAGAGAGCTATGGTTATCAAACGAATGAACGATTAGTTGGCGAAGCGTTGAAAGGTTATTCGGACCGGGTATTTGTAACTACTAAATTTGGGCATAAGTTTGTGGATGGCGTACAAATCAAGACAGAGGAAGATAGTTCTCCCAACAATATACGTAAGGTATGTGAGAATTCGCTTCGCAACCTTGGAGTAGAAACTCTCGGTATGTTTTACCAGCATCGTGCGGACCCGAACACTCCGATTGAGGTCGTCGCTGAGACTGTGAACGAATTGATCAGAGAAGGCAAGGTATTACATTTTGGGCTTTGTGAGGTGAATGCCGATACCATCCGCCGTGCCCATAGGATCTGCCCTGTTACGGCTATACAGAGTGAATACCATTTGATGCATCGTGCCGTGGAGGATAGCATATTGCCGTTGTGTGAGGAACTGGGTATTGGCTTTGTTCCTTATAGTCCGATAAATCGAGGCTTTTTGGGAGGCTTGATTAACGAGTATACTCGGTTTGATCCGGAAAACGACAATCGTCAAGATTTACCTCGTTTCCAACCGGAAGCTATCCGTGCCAATATGCGGATCGTGGAAGTGCTGAATGCTTTTGGGAGGACACGGGGGATCACGCCCGCGCAAGTTGCCTTGGCATGGTTAATGAATAAGAAACCTTGGATCGTAGCTATACCGGGAACTACGAAGCTGTCTCATCTGGAGGAGAATTTACGTGCTGCGGATATCATTTTCACCGCCGGTGAGATGAGGGAATTGGAGGATGCGGTTTCCGCTATCCCTGTAGTGGGAAGCCGTTATAACGCGTTACAAGAATCAAAAGTACAGAAATAGATTTAGCTATCGGAAATATGAGACCTGTTTTTATACTTAGTATCATTCTTTTGCTTGTTGGATGTAAACAGCGAGATGAGCGTGTCCTGATGGTGGATGAGCAAGGCAGCTTCGCTATTGGAGGTACGGTCTTGGTTGACTCATTAGGGCATACTTATCATGGCGACCATGCGTACGTATTTTATCAAAAGCCGGTCGGAGCGAGGAAATACCCATTGGTATTCGCCCATGGTGTAGGGCAGTTTTCTAAGACATGGGAAACCACACCCGACGGGCGTGAGGGCTTCCAGAATATTTTCTTACGTTGCGGGTTTAGTGTCTATCTTGTCGATCAGCCTCGTAGAGGGAACGCCGGTAGAGGTACGGAGAGCGTGACAATTTCCCCGGCGTTTGACGAGGAGGTTTGGTTTAACCGTTTTCGTGTAGGTATCTGGCCGGATTATTTTGAAGGAGTACAGTTTAAGCGGGATAAGGAAACCTTGGACCAATATTTTCGTCAAATGACGCCGACTATTGGCACGACGGATTTTGAGGTCTATTCGGATGCCTACGCCGCTTTGTTCGACAAGATAGGCCCGGGCGTATTTATTACCCATTCGCAAGGCGGGCCCGTTGGATGGAATACATTGCTTAAGACGAGAAACATTAAGGCTATCGCGTCATACGAACCGGGTGGAGCGGTTCCTTTTCCGGAAGGGCAATTGCCGGAGGAGGCTAAGTTTATTACGCTTTCCAAGAAAATGGAAGGCATTGAAGTACCTATGTCCGTATTCATGGAATATACCAAGGTCCCTATCGTCATTTATTATGGAGATAATTTACCCGAGACTGATGAGCGTCCGGAGTTATATGAATGGACACGCCGTTTGTACTTGATGAAGATATGGGCAAAAATGCTGAATGATCTGGGTGGGGATGTCACCGTTATTCATTTACCGGAGGTAGGATTACATGGCAATACCCATTTCCCTATGTCGGATTTAAATAATATAGAGGTCGCGGATTTGCTTTCTGAATGGTTACATACAAAAGCTTTGGACTAGGTCTTTTGGGTAATGGAAATATATATAGTATCGTTTTCATTAGGAGGTATTGATCTTTTCACAGGAGTGAAAAGATCGTATCACCCCCGTGAAAAGATCGTTTCACAGAGGTGAAAAGATCGCTTCACAAGGGTGATACGATAAAAGTCTTAGGCCACGGCTGTTACTTCCTGCTGAGGAATCAGCCATAAGAACCTTATAATCAGAATAATTTGCTTGGATACTCGCCTGCGTCTACCAAGGCTTGGATCTTATCCACAACGCCTTGACGATCCGCCGCGTAAGTTACGCCGAACCATTTGGAGGTTGTATCCAATACTTTCACACGGGCTGTTCCTTCCGTGATCAATTTATTTACCATCAACGGGATGAAATATTCACTCTTTAAATTACCCATCGCTTTCAAGAACTCTTTGAAGAATTCCTCGGAATACTCGAAATAATCGGGAGTGAAGCCCCACATATTCATGGAGACCGGCGTGTTTTCTTCCAATACGACCTTCTTTCCGTTCTCGTCTACAAACTGGATTTCTCCGTCGATACGTTCGATAGCGGTACGCTCCACGACGCCTGTCAGATAACCTTCCTCGTTCGTGGCGCAAACACCACGTGCCACGGAACCGCTCTCGCTCAACGTATTACCTACACGGTAGCCTACCATGCAATAATCATTCTTCTTGCCATTCATCTCAGACAATTGCTTGCCTAATACGGCGAAGCTGTCACGTCCGTAGAAATCATCGGCGTTGATTACGGCGAAAGGCTCATTGATAACCTTCTTGCCCATCAATACGGCATGGTTGGTTCCCCACGGTTTCTCACGTCCCTCCGGGCAAGTGAAGCCCTCCGGAAGATCGTTCAAATCTTGGAATACGACTTCAACCGGGATATGGTTCTCATATTTGGAGATGATTTTCTCACGGAAGTCTTTCTCGAAAGATTTGCGGATAACGAATACAAGTTTACCGAACCCGCCACGAATAGCATCGAAAATAGAATAGTCCATGATGGTCTCGCCATTGGGACCTAGGCCGTCCAATTGTTTTAATCCTCCATAACGACTACCCATTCCGGCTGCCAATACAAATAATGTAGGTTTCATAATGCGTTTCTTTAATGTGTTTTTTAATTCTTCGGGCAAAGTTAATAATTATAGAAACATTGCCATGTTATTGTCCGTCTTTTTATAAAACTTCTAATACGACGATCGACATGGGAGGAAGGCTGACGCTTAACTTTCCCTTTTCCACCTTGGCTCCCTTGAAAACTTCCGGCTTGACCTTCTCCGGCGAATCGAATGTGTTATAGTCGTTTATGGAGGACGCTGTCAGGATACGCCCGTTCACGCTCTTTATCGTTACGTTTTGCAGGTCGATATGGATGTTCTCGCTTTGCCGGGGATCTACGTTCGCCAACGAGATATGGATTTTACCCTGCGAGTCCCGGGATGCGGAGGCGCTTACGACCGGCACTTCCCGGTTGTCTCTTACTTTCTCCTTGTCGCAGATTAGATCCATCGGCAAAAAGGTAGCGTCTTGATGAACCTTGTACATCTCGAACACATGGTAAGTAGGCGTAAGCACCATGTCCTTGCCTTTCGTGAGGATCATGGACTGCAATACATTGACAATCTGTGCGATGTTGGTCATTTTCACTCGGTCCGTATATTTGTGGAAGACATGTAGGGTAAGAGCGGCCACGAAAGCGTCGCGCATCGTGTTTTGCTGGAACAGATGGCCGGGGATCGTACCGGGTTCCACATCCCACCAAGTGCCCCATTCGTCTACCATGAGGGCTATATTTTTCTTCGGGTCGTATTTATCCATGATAGCGATATGCTTTTTAACGACATCCTCTATCTCAAGGCATTTTCCTAAGGTCCAGTAATAATCCTCCGTGTTGAAATCGGTAGCGGAGCCTTTATTGTTCCAATCTCCTACTGTATAATAATGTAAAGAGATACCATCCATGCGTCCGCCGATTTGTTTCATCAGCGTCTCGGTCCAGTTGTAATCATAATCGCTGGCACCGCTGGCGATCTTGAACAAGACATTGCTATCATAGTTACGGCAATACGTAGAGTAACGACGGTAAAGGTCGGAATAATATTCCGGTCGCATACTGCCCCCGCATCCCCAACTCTCGTTCCCAACGCCGAAAAACTTGACTTTCCATGCCTTATCCCGGCCATTTTTCCGGCGTAGGTTGGCCATAGGGCTGTCTCCTTCCGAGGTCATGTATTCCACCCATTTAGCCATTTCCTCAACCGTACCGCTTCCCACGTTTCCGCTGATGTAAGGCTCACAACCTAATAACTCACATAGATTCAAGAACTCATGGGTTCCGAAACTATTATCCTCAATCGTCCCTCCCCAGTTATTATTCACCATTTTCGGGCGATTCTCCTTGGGGCCGATTCCATCCATCCAATGATATTCGTCGGCGAAGCAACCGCCCGGCCAACGTAAGTTCGGGATCTGTAGTTTCTTCAACGCGTTCAAGACATCCGTACGGTATCCTTGGGTATTAGGGATGTCGGACTCCGGCCCCACCCATAAGCCACCGTAGATACAACTCCCTAGATGTTCGGCGAATTGCCCGTAAATATGTTTACTGATCTGTTGGTTACCTTGCTCCGGATAAATACGGATATTCGCGTCTCGCTGAGCGAATAAGGGAAGGGCGATAAATGCCCAAACGCTGATTATTAGTTTCTTCATGATATAAATGATTTGTTGGCAAAGATACACTTATTCTTGAATACATGAATCCTTTTATCGTTCGAAAAACACGTGCGTGTTTTCGGAAAAAGTCGTACATGTTTTAAAAGAAACACGTACATGTTTTTCTTTTGTGTATTTATCGTATCTTTGTAAGGTTTTAAGGCAAAAGACTAAACAAAATGAGAAAGAGAAAAATGTTTCCGTTTTTAGCGGCTGGGATAGTCGCTTTAGCGAGTTGTAACACTCCTCAGAAAGAGGTAGTGAAGATCGCTGCTATTAATCCTGCGAATATGGATACTACGGTTGCCGCAGGCACGGATTTTTATGAATACGCTTGTGGTGGATGGATAAAGAATAATCCATTGAAACCGGAATACGCTCGTTTCGGAACTTTCGACCAATTACTAGAGAATAACCAAGAACAGCTCCGGGTATTGATCGAGGAACTTAGCGCTACGCCCCATGAGGCGGGCAGTGTCGCCGGGAAGATCGGCGCTTTGTATGCGATGGGATTGGATAGCACGAAGTTGAATGCCGATGGAGTGGCTCCTATCAAAGAGGAACTGGCCGCTATCAATGCGCTGGCGACGAAATCGGATGTCTCTAAGATGGTGGCTACGCTTCATAAGGAAGGCATGGCTCCGTTCTTCGCTTTGTTTGTGGACGCTGACGAGAAGAATAGTGCCATGAATATCGTCCAGCTGTATCAGGCTGGTATCGGAATGGGCGATCGGGATTATTATTTGTTGGAAGATGAAGGCTCCGCCAAGATGCGTGATGCTTACAGGGCTTATATAAATAAATTATTTACATTGGCCGGCTCAAGCCCGGAACAGGCGGATGCGGCGGTGGATGCCGTGATGAAAATAGAGAAGGCTATCGCCGAGATCTCTTATGGCCGTGAGGATTTGCGTGACTCCCAGAAAAACTATAATAAATTGGCTTACGAGGATTTCAAGCAAATAGAATCCCCGTTGGATTGGGATGTATATTTTGAATCCATGGGATTAGCTGGGCTGAAAGAGTTGGACGCGAAGCAAATCAACTTCTATAAGGATATGAATAAGGCTTTGCAGAATACGACGGTCGATGAGCAAAAATATTATTTGGCGTTTAATTTATTGAGCGCGGCGGCTCCGTACCTAAGTGATGATTTTGTAGACGCTGATTTTGAGTTCTATGGAAAGGTAATGTCCGGAAAGCAGGAACAACAACCTCGTTGGAAGCGTTCGTTGAATACGGTAAACGGTGCGTTGGGCGAGGCTGTCGGCGAGATGTATGTAGAGAAATACTTCCCGGCTTCTTCTAAGGAAAAGATGTTGACGCTAGTGGGGAATTTGCAGACTGCTTTGAGCGAGCGGATCAATGGCTTGGAATGGATGAGCGATACGACTAAGGCGAAAGCGCAAGAGAAATTGGCCGCTTTTACGGTGAAAATAGGTTATCCGGACAAATGGCGTGATTATAGTGGCTTGGAGATCAAGGACGATTCTTATTGGGCGAATGTCCGCCGTTCTAACATCTTCGATATGGCCTATCAATTGGCGGACGTGGATAAGCCGGTCGATAAGTCTCGTTGGCATATGAATCCGCAGACCGTGAACGCTTATTACAATCCGACTACGAATGAGATCTGTTTCCCGGCTGCGATCCTTCAGCCTCCATTCTTTAATCCGGATGCCGATGATGCGGTGAACTATGGCGCTATTGGCGTGGTAATCGGCCATGAGATGACGCATGGATTCGATGATCAGGGACGTAACTACGATAAGGATGGTAATTTGATCGATTGGTGGACTGCCGAGGATGCTGTTCGTTTCAAGGAGCGTGCTGATAAATTGGTTGATCAATATGACCAGATTATCGTAATAGATACGCTTCATGCCAACGGACGTTTTACGTTGGGTGAGAATATCGCCGACCACGGAGGTTTGTTGGTCGCTCACCAAGCTTATTTGAATAGCTTGAAGGGCAAAGAGACTCCGGCCCCGATCGATGGCTTCACGAATGAACAACGTTTCTTCTTGGGATATGCGACGTTGTGGGGACAAAATATCCGTCCCGAGGAGATCCGTCGTCGTACCAAGATCGACCCGCATTCATTGGGAAAATGGCGTGTGAACGCCGCCTTGCGTAATATTGCCCCGTTCTATGCCGCTTTTGACATTAAAGAGGGTGATCCGATGTTTATGGCTCCGGCTGATCGGGTAGTTATCTGGTAACCCAAATACAGAGTTTATATAAATGAGGGAAGTATGTCACGTCAAAAAGGCATACTTCCCTTTTTTCGTTTATCCCGATTTGGCGGTCTGATGCACTTTTCTTATTTTTGTTTGATTAAGAACGTTATACATGAAAATTTTATACCATGCGAAACTATATATCAATCGCCTTACTTCTCTTGGCATCTTCTGTTTTTGCGTATGATCCTCCCACGATGGGATGGAGCTCATGGAATACCTATCGAGTGAATATCAGCGACAAACTGATAATGAAACAAGCTGATGCGATGTCGCGGAATGGCTTGAAAGAGGTTGGATATAAATATATCAATATTGATGACGGGTATTTTGGGGGACGGGATGCGAACGGGGAGTTAATCACTCATCCGGTCCGTTTTCCGAATGGCTTGAAGCAGACGGTAGATCATATCCATGCGTTAGGGTTTAAGGCGGGTATTTATTCCGATGCGGGCCGGAATACTTGCGGCTCCTTTTGGGATAAGGATTCTTTAGGGATCAATGTCGGCTTTTATGGGCACGATCGTCAGGACGCGGACTACTTCTTTAAGGAAATAGGATTCGATTTTATTAAGATCGACTTTTGTGGCGGCGATGCCAAACAGAATTTCGATCAATTAGGTCTGGATGAGCAAGAGCGATACACGGCGATCCATAATGCGATACTAGCTACCGGCCGTAAAGATGTGCGTATGAATGTATGTCGTTGGGATTTTCCCGGTACGTGGGTGCATGACGTTGCCTTCTCATGGCGTATCTCGCAAGATATAAATCCGAGCTGGGAGTCCGTGAAGAATATTATCCGGCAGAATCTATATTTGTCCGCTTATGCGAGCGAAGGAAAATATAATGATATGGATATGCTTGAGATCGGCCGTGGAATGAGTGAGGAAGAAGATAAAACTCATTTTGGAATGTGGTGTATCATGAGCTCCCCTTTATTGATCGGCTGTGATCTGACTACCATCTCTGAGAAAGCTTTGCGGCTACTAAAAAACGAGGAACTGATAGCGTTAAATCAAGACGTACTAGGCTTGCAAGCTTATGTCGTTAAGCAAATGGATGGAGTGTATATCTTGACAAAGGATCTGGAAGAAGTGAATGGGAATACATGCGCTGTTGCCGTCTATAATTCTACGGATGAGGAACGGACTATTCATCTGGATTTTGCCGATTTCTATTTGCGGGGCGACGTGAGTGTACGGGACTTATTTGAAAGGAGAGATCTTGGAAAGTACAAGGATCGGGATTTTTCCGTAACCATACCTGCGCATGGGACACGTATTTTCCGTCTGGATGGACCGGAAAGGGGAGAACGGACGGTTTATGAGGCGGAATGTGCTTGGTTGCAAGACTATCAAGAAATAAAAAATCACAAAGCGTTTGGAACGGCGATTTATGAGGATGACGGGAATTGCTCTGGAGGTGCGAAGGTTACGGGATTAGGTAATCGTGATAGCAATTATCTGGAATGGCATAATGTATACAGTCGTGAGGGAGGTTTATACTTGATGTCCGTGGATTATCAGTGTGCGGAGAATCGAGAATTAATTTGTCAAGTTAATGGAGTTGTCGTAAAAAATGTAGAGGCTCATCCTGCGCATGAGGTCGCTAGCGAGCAAATAGAGATCCGTCTGAAACCCGGTATGAATCGCATACGCTTATCGAATGGAAACTCATGGATGCCCGATATCGATGGTATGGTTTTACTAAAGAAGTGATTGCTGGCTACGTGCTTGAGGGAATTTTCATTCTTCTATATTCTTGAGGTGTCATTCCCGTATGCTGCCTGAAATATTTGTTGAAAAAAGACAGGTTGTTAAAGCCTAAAGAGAAAGCGATCTCTTTTACGGTTAAGTCTGTTGATCTTAATTGTGCCTTGGCATCCATCGTGATAATGGAGGAGATGATTTCCAAAGGAGTAAGTCCGATCGCTTTCTTAATAGTCGTGCAGAAATGAGGTAACGACAAATTTAATTGAGCGGCGTAAAAAGAAACGCTGTGCTCGGTGGTATAATGCTCTACGACAAGTTGGATAAACTTACGGTAAATCTCATTGGTGCGCGTACGGATTCCATTTGTCCAATGGCTATGATTTTTATATAACTCAGCCGTTCCTTGCATGAATATCGTGAGATAAGCGATGACTAGGTTTTTATTTACCATAGAATAAGACGGGGATAAGGATTGCGCACGTATCAATAAACGGTATCCGTCAATATATAATTGAGCTACAGATTCTTCCAGCGGCATGATCGGATGTTCCGTGATAACGGGAAGAAAGCTCATGGTTGATTTAATAAAATTGATGTTTGTCATAAACTCCGAAGAGAATCCGGCGAAATAGAAACGTGCGTCGTCCGATATTTCATGAAACTGGATAAAATTGCTGGGCACTAAGGTCACGAAATCATATTTGTTAATCGTATACTTCGCTAGATTGATAGAAGCCTGCACGGAACCTTCTACACAAAGGAGAAACAAACCTGCCTTTATCTTATGAGGCAGCTTGCTGTATTTGTTTAGCGTCTCTTTTGTGATACGATCTCCGACGATAAAATCGTTCGTGATATCGAATGTGAGCATTTCCTTTTCCATATCTAATCGGTAATTCGTCTCAAATATAGGAATTAATAAATACTTATTATTCAAGATAATAAAAATAGAACATAGAAACGAAAGAATGGATATTGATTCCCTAAAATTTAAGGGCGAACTTTACAAATGACTACTAATCGTAGGAAAGAGGAAACAAAAAGAATATAGTTCGTTTACTAGAAAAGTATTTTGATTATGGAAAAAGGAAGAATTGGACTAAACGCAGGAAAAGTGTGGCATGCGCTAAACGAGGTAAATGAAATATCTACGCAAGAGTTAAGCCGTAAATTGTCTTTAAGTATTGAGGACCTAGCCTTGGCTATTGGCTGGTTGGCTAGAGAAAACAATATTTATATCACAAGAAAGAATGGTTTGTTGTATGTCAGCAATGGCATCAAATCCAATATGGGCTCACCCGATAAACCTGGGGGATTAAGCATACAGCT
>NZ_QTMJ01000032.1:0-39491 GCF_003635485.1 Parabacteroides sp. AF19-14
GGGAAAGAATACTGCGTGAACGCAAATTAATGGGATTACCAGTAACTCCAAGCGTTTTTTGCTACTTTTTTGGGGTGCTTGCCAAAAAGTAGCGGACAGCAAAATACCCTCCCTTCCCTAATCCAAAAGAAGGGAGAATGTGCTTCATTGAAGGTATATAGGTTCCGTTCCCTGATTATAACAATACATAGTGTTATTTCTGAAACCATCAAAGCATATATGAAAATCATCGAAATCCTGTTCCGTGGCCAAACGAACCTTATCACTCAACAAAACCATGCATTGTTTATTGACAGATGTAGCCAAAGAGGTAGTACGTCCCGGCTTTATCTCCAATGCCACCACATAAGAAGTCCTTCGTGGATAGATATACCCAATAATTTCCTCATTGAGTACAACCAAACGAATAACATCTTCATTCAAAACGGGAATATTATTAATTTTGCCCATCATTGTTATAATATAAATCAGTTTATAATCATTAAAATACAATATCATTACAAATGATACCTATAATTTTTATAGGTAAACTTTTCCACCGAGACCACCTCATAAAGATAGTCTTCATGGCAAGAAGCCATTATACAGTTCTCACATTCAAGAATAGGATTTATAACTACACGGAATTTAATAGTGCCGTCCACCAGAACAAACTCCACCCGATTAAAGAACCCTTGTAGAGAATGCCCTTCCTTATCCATCAGACGCACTACTTCACCTGTAAAAACAGCCAATTCCTTAGCCTGCCATTTCGCTTTACGCAAACAACTGTTCGCCGCTTTGACGTTCTCATTCACCTCTTTTGTTCTTATTGCTTTCATACCAAAATCCTTTTTACATATTTATCTTGTCAAAAATCAAAAGTCAGCTGCGTAGCCCTTGCGTTGCTCTGAATCGACCTCTTCAATTCAGAATTATCCTCCATTGCATTTTCAAGTTTCCTAATAAAAGAAGTGTCACCTGCTTCCGTTATCTTTAAAATAGGCAACCATACTCCGGCTATCAGCTGTAAATCTATATGATAACTTCTCCAATGCTGCATTGTCAATGTATTCATCCATGCGACTTCACCGGGTACGCTATTCATCATCAGATTGACAACGGTCATCTTTACACAAATCAAATCTATATCCGAGCCATAACAAAAAAGCCTTCCTCCATCATTCTCTTCCGCACATTTTTTTACAGCGGAAAGTAGCATCCTGCCGGAACCACAGCACGAATCACAGACCGACTGTTTAGGTTTCAGCCTATTTCCCCCCATACATGCCATCAAATCAGCAACGTGTATCGGGGTAAAGAACTGTCCGTTATTCCCATGACTGACACACTCCATGAACATATCTCCCAAGACATCGCAAAATCCTTCCGAATATTCAGACACCCTATAAAACATTTGAACAAAAAGTTCCATTTCATATGGCTTATATCTTTTTTCCACTCTACGATAATCCTCCGCCAACATCCCGACAGACAAATAGTAAAGACAAACATCCAAAAAATCCCGAAAGGCTTCTTCATATCCCCGACTGAAAGCAAGCTTTTCATAAAGTTTCATTATCTCCTTTGGTATCATACTTTTCTGACTTCATTATTCACAACATTCTATATTCCTTGTGCCATAGATTTTATCAAAAGCCGCTTTTATCTCCGAGCGATATTTACAGTCCTTCTCAAAACAAAGTTGTTTTGTCCAAAAATCGAAATCAAAACCATCGGTATTATCAATCGTTACAGAAACATAATCAGTCATACCACTCTGACATACAACCGTATGCCGATTTACACAAAAGTGGTCATTTAAAGCAGTTTCTTTTCGGGTAATGCGTTCTACCATCTTATCTATCCACTTCATACTTATAATATTTTATGTAATTGCCCCATTCCAAGAGGCAGTTACGGTTATACTCATTAAAAATCGTTCTCGTTCAAAAACAGCACATCGCCTTTCATCACCATCCAATTAATCTCACTCAGATGATAGCCACAATGCCCACTCAAAAAAATCTCAATCTCTTCAGTGGTCTGCAATCTCCTGTCTGGGCTTATCACCGCAACATTACCGGAATTACAATCCAATACAGCCAGTTTCTCATAAGCCCACTCACCAAACTGGCAGAACTCGATAAAATTGGTATAGGTTATCCGTATGCTATTGTTTGCATCAAATTCAAGGGGTGACTTTGTAATGAATGAACCTGCATGATTCACCACCACAGAGGGGCTAATCTCTGCCAATGAAGATAAGCTGTCATCCCATCTAATCTCATAAAGGAAAAATCCTTTTGGCAATGAATTGCGGTCTATACGATAACTGGAAAAAAGACCGTCTATCGTTTCATTAATAACTAACTGTTCATAATCTCCTTCTAAATAGTGTACTCGTGACATAACTCGTTGTTTTTTGGGATTGTTAAACTTCTAATTTTATGCTTCAGCTAGATTTAAAGACCTTTTTTTAAAACCCCTTTCCGGGATGGCCTTTTCTTTCTGCCGACTTTTTTTTTGAGCTTTCATGCCCCATCTGAGTTTATGAGCCTTTTTTTTACGGCACACAACAATAAGGAAGGAGGGATTAAGAAAAGTTTTGGACGACAAAAAATGTTGGGGACAGCGAAGCCGTCCGGCGTTATTTTTTTCGGGACAAAGGGCGAAGACCGGAACTCTTTCGTATCCATCCACCGAAATAAATTTGCCGTTCAAAAACAAAGGGTCTCAGATGGGGCTATGAAAAACGCACATTAAGGGAGGCAGAAAACTAGGAAAAGGGCAGTACGGAAAGTAAAACAAGCCATACGGTTTTGCCTGCAACACCGTATTCCTATCTCCCTGCCACAAGTGGCAGGGGGGAACGGGTTAGCAACGGACTGCCGGGACAAACGGTAAAAGGACGGGGCTGCAATACGGAAGAAGGAGGTTGTTTCGGCAATGCCGAAGCTCCGGATGATGACCATTGCAATCCCGCCCACGTTTGGAACTTCTCTTTTCTGGTTTGCCCATAGTCAGCCGCATAGCGGATGACTACGGGTAAACCGGAAATGAGAACAGTCATTCCGATGAAGGGGAGGGTGGGAAAGAATACTGCGTGAACGCAAAAACACAGTATGTCATCTTAAAACAATATCTTTAAAAAGTTTTTCAGAAGAAATGCTTACCAATATCCTAATAATTATTACTTTTGATAACATAATACAACGATATGGAAAAGAAAAAGATTACAATAGAGGTAGAACCAGCTACAGCCGTAGCTACCGTCGGTTTATTGCGTGGGATATTTCCCAGTATCATCGAACAACTGGAAAGGCAAGCCGCAACAAACGGCAGCCCCTTAAAATTCAATAAAGTAGAAAATATGCAAGAAGTATTGGATGAGATTTATGAAAAGTGCATTGCCGAAACGAACCTCCGGGAGTTTGCCCAGGCGCACTTAAATAGTGACGGATTACCTAACTGATACAGAAATACGGAATCTGCCAGCCATCCTTATTCCAAATAACAAATGGTACAGAATTACACACCTGTCATGTGGGATGACAAAGCATTTGCCTTTGTCCCCTACGAAGCATTCAGTGATTTGCCACATTATCCCAAAGAAAAATGTGAGCAAATTTGCAAAGAGCTGAACAGCCTTATAAGACTATGTACTTATAGGCCGAAAAAGGAAGATATTTATTTTCATCCGGTAAGTTATGTACGTCGTTCCGGAGGTTTCATAGTTACGGATAATCAGGCATCCTTTGAGAAATGCCCCTATCCTGCTTGCGCAGACCGTCATAGCTGCCAAAAAATATGTGATTTGATGAACCGTATCATTGAAGAGTCTTAATTATATAAAATACCATGGAACATCCAAACTCCAAATGCAGAATAGCACAAGCTGAATATTTAAGTCGGCTACCTGAAGAAGAACGGGAAAATAAGGCCAGAGATATTAGAATCGGAAACGCCAGCTATATTTACCACCAACAAGCGGTTCCAATCCAAGAAAACAGATTGATAATGTATTATAAAGAGTGGTTGGAAGGTCTTCCTCCCAACATTTCACGCCATATGAGAATGCTTGGATTTGAAGCATGTAAGACAATGATTCCGTTTACGAGATATGTGAACGAAAGAAACGATATTGGTATGCGTGACTGGATGCAAGAGCATCTTTCACCGAGTGACTTCAACTATTGGCAGGAACTTTCGAAAAAAGCAGGTTCGCCAACATTTTAATCCCATCCCGTTCAATACGCTGCCTGAAGAATAAAAGGTGCGTATTAAACGAGAATATTTTTTAGCGTTTAGTCATCTCTTCCCGCACCAGTTCCGTTTCTGTCGGGGAGAGTTTCGGCAATTTGACAGTTGCCGGACTTTCTAACTGGTAAGCCTTCACCTCATTGATAAGCAGCTGCCAGTCAAAAAGAAATTCTTCGGAACAACCATGTTTACGATAAATTTCTTTTGCTGCTTCCAAAATCTCAGGAGCGCAAAAATCGTCTCCCTGAAAGACAACTGCCGGACGATCATTATTGATACAGTCTCTCAATAATCGTAACTGATCTTTCATTGTGTTTACCTATTATGCGTTCTGTTGTTTTACCATTTTCAAAAATTCGTCAGACGGTTTAAATGCCGGTATGTTATGAGCCGGAATAATCATAGTAGTATTCTTAGAGATATTCCGAGCTGTCTTTTGCGCTCTCTTCTTCACTATGAAACTACCGAATCCACGAAGATAGACATTTTCCTCCTTACCCAACGAAGTCTTTACCTCGTTCATGAATCCTTCCAAAACAGCAAGCACCGCTTTGCCGTCGATGCCGGTTCTGGCAGATATTTCCTTTACGATTTCCGATTTAGTCATTTCTTTATAATTTGAAAATTAGCGTGCAAAGATAATTAATCCAATGGATTATTTAAAGTCTGGCATCCGCAGCAAGCCCTGCCTTCGCCCAATGAAGTGTTAAATTGTTGCGTATGGGTCAAGTTCCTTAATCCGCTTACACAAATAATCAAAGCGTTTCTTGGTAAGCGGTGTGAGTGTATCGAGGTTCTTGCCATCGAAATTCTCTCCGAAAATAAGGTCGTCCACTCCTATGCCGTGATTGTAATTCTCGCGCACGCAATCACGCAGAATCCAAAGGTTATGCAGGTTCACCCAGTCGGCTGTAATGTTTCTGATTTTACTGAACAGCAGCGCAGCAGTGTAAAGGTAGTGTCCGCAATGGTTGTAGTCATGCAACACCAGCTTGCCCTGGTAATAGATGTCGAAATCCTTGTTTTCTTCATCTTCCTTTGTATCGCAGTAGAAGAATGGAATGTCTTTCAGACCGTCCCAATTAATATAAGTAGTTGGCTTCATAATATCTTTTTTGAATACGCTACATAACCTGTTATTTGCACACTTTCCATTATTCACAGAACATTTGATGAAACACTTCCTTCAGTCTTTTTATCTCACTGAAATTCAAATCTCCAATCTTTCTTTTCAGCCGGCTTTTGTCCACCGTGCGAATCTGATCCGTGGCTATCTCCCCATCACGCCCGGCTACAGAACACAGAACCCGGTAAGGATAGTTCCTTATGGTGGAGGTTATCGGAGCAATGACTACTATTGTAAGGTACATATTCAAATCTGAAGGAGTTACAACAACACATGGCCGTGTCTTTGCCATTTCACCCCCACGGGTAGGGTCTAACTCTACCCAATACACTCCATACTGTTCTACCATGTCCAATCCTCAAACTTTTCATCCTCAAACACATCAGGGATAAGCAACTCATCATCCCCATTCTCATGGGCACGTTTGGCAGCTTCCGCCCATCCCTGCCGTGGTTGTGCCTTTATCACAATATTGTTCCCGTCCAAAGAAATGCTCACAGCCGATTTCAAGGACAAACGCAACTGTTTCAATATCTCGGAAGGAAGTATTATCCCCTTGCTGTTTCCAATCTGAATAATGTTTGTTACCATAATGTTATAACTTTAAAATTGATTATCACAACACAAATATAGACAAAGTTATAACAATACCAAAAGAAAAGCCAACTTTTTTCCATTTTCACCGATAACCCGGCCAACGGCTGCACTCGTCGGGAGGCTAGTGCCCCCCTTGCCGTGCGGCGCTCCCCGACCTATGATTCTTATCATGTCTTGTGTCCTTTTCTCCGCTTCTAACAAACAAATCTGCATAAAATATAGATTTGCGTTTCCATTTGAATTTTAGTTATTTGATACCCTAACTATGAATAGCAAACAGATAACTGATTTTTAAAACAGCAGAATGTTTCTGTTTTATTAAAATAAAAAGGGAACAAATTTTTAAGGTAATACTTACGGAAAAAACAGACTTTATAACGTTTCTTTTTCGTACATTTGCAACAATATAATAAAAGCGAAACATATAATGGAGAAGCAAGGAGAAATCATACTATACCAACCGGATGAAGCTGTAAGGTTGGAAGTACGTTTAGAAGATGAAACCGTTTGGCTCACACAAGCGCAGATAGCAGAACTTTTTCAACGTGACAGAACCGTTATTACCAAACATATAAATAATGTTTTTAAGGAAAAGGAATTGGAAGAGAAAAGCAATGTGCATTTTTTGCACATTGCTAATTCCGATAAGCCTGTCAAGTTCTTTAGTCTAGACGTAATAATTTCAGTTGGATACAGAGTTAAAAGCGTAAGAGGTACGCAATTCAGGCAATGGGCAAATAAAATTTTAAAAGAATATTTATTGAAAGGTTATTCTATAAACCAACGGCTCAATGACATGGAATATAGAATGAACAATAGATTCTTCCAAATAGAGAAAACCATTGCTGAACATGATGCAAAGATAGACTTCTTTGTACGCACCTCATTGCCTCCGGTGGAAGGTATATTCTTTGACGGTCAGATATTCGATGCGTATAAGTTTGCTACAGATTTAATAAAGTCTGCCAAATGCTCACTTGTGCTTATCGACAACTATGTAGATGAATCCGTGTTACTCATGTTGAGCAAACGAAACAGTGGAGTATCAGCTACTATTTATACACAAAATAAACGCACAGCTCCAACTTGATTTAAACAAACACAATGACCAATATCCTCCCATTGAAGCTAGAACCTACAAAAGTAGTCATGACCGCTTCTTAATCATTGATAATACGGAAGTATATCATATTGGGGCATCGCTAAAGGATTTGGGCAAGAAAATGTTTGCTTTCTCCAAACTGGAACTTCCTGCCCATACGATAATTGATGTATTATGAAATAAGCTAATCACCCATGCGAGAAGCGGAAGAGAATATAAAATTCAAGATGGAAATTGACGTATTGGTTCCCATTCCACGTACTGTCACCCGTGATTTCACCAGTTTGAAGCACCTGCGTCAATGGCAGAAACGGAATGACATCGATGGTTCTCTTTACTGTTTTGCACACCGGGAATACCTGCTCAACGAAAAGGGAGAATGGGAACAATTTACCGTTATCGGCAAACAGGTAGTGACTATCGGAGAACTGGAAAGGCTTCTTTTGGCAATGAAGCAAAAGGGGTTCAACCAATACAGCCGTGAGGAATATGAAGAATTAATGTCTTCATATTTGAAAAAGTGAAGAATTAAAACCTTCATTACACATTTAAATACGAAAACAGGATGAAAATAGGATATGCCCGTGTTTCCACCAAGGAACAACATCTGGATATGCAACTGGAAGCGTTGAAGGCTGCCGGATGCGAGAAAATCTTCTCTGAGAAAATGACCGGACGTCAACAAAACCGCCCGGAACTGGATGCCTGCCTGAGCTTTCTCCGGGAAGGCGACACACTTGTCGTATATAAGCTGGACCGGCTTGGCCGTTCGCTGAAGAATATCCTTACGCTATTGGAAGATTTCAAGAATAGGGGCATCCAATTCACCTCACTGCAAGACAACATCAGTACGGAAGGCGCAATCGGCCAACTGATGAACAACATTCTCGGTGCTTTCGCTCAGTTTGAAAGAGACCTTATCTATGAGAGAACCCAAGAAGGCAGAAGAATCGCCAAGGAAAAAGGTGTCAAATTCGGCAGAAAGACACTTATCAACAAAAACAACATCGCCAAGCAGAAAAGCTGCATCCAACTCTATGAATCCGGAACGCCGGTAAGGGAGATACAGAAAATATTAAACATAGGCAGTAGCGGAACAGTATATCGCCTATTAAGAAGGAATGGAATTGCGCTGAAATCCGAGAACAAAAATAACAAATAACGAATAAACCTCTGCCCATCCTTCAAAGATGATTCTCAAAGATCGTCTGCAATTCCACCTCTCAGCAAGATTATAGGAAAGTCCCCTTCACGGGGACTGATTTTTTTTAATTTTAATACAATAACTCCATGCACTCCTGTACCGCTTTTTCCAATGCTTCTTCCAAACAACAAAAAGCGTCCGCATTACTTTCGGAGTCATACAACACATAATCTCCAGCCCTCACAACCACATGCCAGACCGCCACGTTTTGTTCTGTTTGAAACGTATATTCACGAGTCTGTATCATCCATTGGATACATGCTGCCAGTGTCGGGCACTCGCACATATACATCGGGGTATTCCTTCCCTCAATATCGGTGCGTAGCCTATCCTGTTTGTCATACCAATACTCACAAGGCACGTAATAGTATAATTCCTTCATCATAAGAGCTGTGTCGCTATTAACCAATCTCTCTTTGTTGATTTGTGTAATCAAATTTTCCATATTAGCATTATTTAAGTTGAACATCTGATTTATTCTTCAGCTAGATTCAAGACCTTTTCATTTTTTGTATCGGGAAGGTCTTTGGTCAGCCGACCTTTTTTTTGATGTCATTCCCCATCTGAGTTCTGAGCCTTTTTTCGGCATATCAAGGTCTGGATTGCAAGCAATAAGCCAAGTTTCACTTATGGAAAATGTCGGGAAGACACTTCTTCATCGTTATTTTCCATACAGTAAAGGCGCATGGCCGTAACTTGCCATTTGCGGAATCCCGAAACCTTTGCCGAGCAAAAAGCCGGACTCGGATCGGAGGAAAGAAGCCGGGGGAGGCAGCCCACAGAAAGGGCAATCCGATACAATCAAGAAATTAACCTGCTATACCCTTGTGCGAGTGAAATAATCCATCATAGACACTACATACCTAAGTAGTGGTATCAATACACCGATCACATATATCATAGCGTAGCCCAAAAGGACAAAAGGTAATGTTTTACGATAAAGACATGCAACAGCGAGCAATATAAACGAAAAAGAAAAGCCATAAACCCCATATTGAAAACCGGGTATCAACTCATAAACAGGTACGGGTTCCGGATGAAGCATGGCTCCGGCCACAATAGAATAAAGGCTGGTCAATAATATAAGCAGCGTATATAAGCAACTCTTAAGAATCCTGGGATCATTCCTTTTACAATAGAGAATCGTTCGGATATCACTTCTAAGAAACTCAATGCCCAGTAAGAGAGCCACCATAACGCCTGTATCAAAAGTAGAAAATACATTCATTCCGATCACCTTTGGCGCGAAGATATGTATTTATTCTGAAAAGCCACGTCTTTGCGTATTTTACGATGTCGCATCCGATAGTCCGGGAAGCATTTTTTTGGTTCTTTTTTGGGGTGACTGCCAAAAAAGAACCCCGAAGCCGAAATCCCGGGCAGACGGGATTTCTCCCGTCCACCTTACCTATTTTGCAATCTTCCCTCGTCCGCATAGCTATAATAGTTATTGCCTGCCACAATCACATGGTCAACCAAACGGATGTCTAATGTTTCAGCGGCTTTTTTAACTGCTTCCGTCAAGCGGTCATCCGCACTGCTGGGCTTGCGTGCTCCTGATGGGTGGTTATGTACCATGATAAAAGATACGGCGTTATAATACAATGCCTGCTTCATGATAACCCGTATATCCACAGGGGCGGTATTTATCCCGCCGCATGAGATACGGACTTTACGGATGAGTTTGGACGAACTGTTCAGCAACAGCACCCACATCTCTTCAGTAGCTATATCGCACAAAACAGGATGCATCATTTTATAAACATTATTGCTGGATAAAAGCGCAGGACTTTCAACTTGCCCTTCTTTCAGCCGTTTATATAGCTCAATCGCCGCATAAGCGACTTTTTTACGGCTGGGTGTTAGTGTTTCCAGTACATCAGACAAGCACAATCCTTCTATTTCCATCTGTTCATACTTATATTCTTCACGTTTCAGTTTCTCACTGTTCGTCAAGGTATAAATCAACTCGCTGTTTTCCATCACCCGATAAACGTCATTCACTTCAAATACGGTTCTCTTCGTTTTCATACTGCCAAAAATTAAAAGATTAATACTCGCAAACATCGCTTGTCGCCCCAACCATAAATTTTTCCTCAACTGATTGGGAACAGTGCATTGAAGAGAAAGCGGGAAAGACGGATCAGAACGGGATTGAACTGGTAAATACTACCTCCCGGAATGGGAGGATGGAGATTTGGCTTTTCAATATCGGGCGTTCCGGCCACGCCTACCTTCGCAATGTTCCTATCAGTTCAGGAAAAAATCATCATACCTCTCTTCCGGCATAGCCGGAGCGTAGAGCGTTAGGGATAGCAGGGAAAAGCCTGGAGGGTAACGAGGACTTGCAACGAATAGCCCGGTCAGAAGGGAACGCCCTGAAAAACTAATTCGGATACAGAAGATGAACAGAACCGCCTTCCAATCATATAAAAAAGCGTGAAAATCAACACATACTTCCGAAAAATCTTTTTCCGAAAGTACGTATAGGGCATGTGAAGGGAAAATTTATTTTCCCAGTCATTTCTATGTTATCGCTTTGGGGATATTTAAAGGGGTTAGGAGTTTAGGTCTTTATTATGTATTTTGGTGGATGGTTTTACACAGCCGATACCTTTTATTTAAAAATTTCTCTCTTTTATTTCACTGATATACCGACATATAAAAAAAACAGGGATTACCTATTCCCTTCATTAACGGGTGGACGGTTTTACACAGCTGACAAGTGAAACCGGACGCTTTTACACAACTAAAGCAAAAGGAGTGGACGGTTCTACACAACTAGAAGCAAAAGGAGTGGACGGTTCTACACAACTAGAAGCAACAAACGGGACACTTCTACACAACTAAAACAGGCAAAGCGGATGACTCCACACATCTAATCACCCCAATAGGGACACTTCTACACAACTAATTCTATAAAAAACCGTGAAACGTGGACGGTTCTACACAGCTGGATCGTCCATGTTCACCGCCCCGTCCGTCTCCGGAGATATGAACTCTTCAGGAGCAGGAGCAACTTCCGTTCCATTGGCACTCTCCAACTCTTCCTGTGCCCATCCTTCCGGAAACCTGCCGAATACAGCCACGAAATCACTGATATATATCTGTTTCTTCTTTTCTACGCTTTCCGGGGAGTTTGCCCATAAAAGGAACTCTTTATACAGTCCGGCATCTTCCTCCACCTCTTTGATCTTCTTCCTCCTGACAGCCATATCCGTGTCCGGGTAGGCAATCTCGACATACAGCCCAAGCAGGTTCTTATAGAATTTCTTCACCACGACAGCATATTGTCCTTCATCAAAATAGTGCAGCGTATGCCTAGGAAACGAGAACAACACGGTATATGCCCATCTCTCATGATCGCCTTTCACAAAAGAGAAATTGAAATTGGTATATTTCAGGTAAGTATTCATCTTTTTCAGTATCGAGGCGACCTTCTTTTTCCGGTCTTTGGGTTCGGCAATCTCTATGCCGAGCTTTTTAGCCAGCTGATCGACTGTCAGCACATAAAAAGGAGCCTCATTCTTGGTGGTCTTATACTTGATCAGGTAAACCATCTTGGAAAGTTCCAGATAGAAATAGCGGTAACGGCTGGGCAGGCTACGGTAATCCTGAAGTTCCAAGAGGTTATAGAGCGAGAACATGAAATTCTTTATCTCCGGGCTTACCACTGCCGAGTACAGCCTTTTCGTTGACTTCTTCGTCTTGAAATCGGTCATTATGTCGAAACGTTTCAAGATCTGCACGAAATTATAGGATGTACGGCCATCCTCGCCAATGGTCGGATAGCAGAGGTTCTCCAATCCCAGTTTATAGAGAGCCGCCTCAAAAACCGTCTCGATAGGATGGCTGATTCTCTGTCCTGCCGTGTCGGTACATACATATTCCGGCTGCATATTCTTTCCGAACATGGCCGCGAGCTGCCGGCTATCCAGCTTGCGCTGCAAGTTGGTACGGTCATACCCCATCTTACGGCAGAAGTCTTCTACGGAGAACCAGGAAGTCCCGAACAAGTCTTTGAGGTGATAGCTGCCCAGGTATATGATCAGATCGAGCATGACATTTCCACCTGCCTCATACAACCGTTCAATCAGCACGGAATTATAGCTTTCCCCAAGCACCCTAGGGACACGAATCAGTTCTTTTGCCATGATAATACTTACAAAATCAATCCTTTCTCTGTTTTCATTGCCACAAAGATAGGCATACCGGCCAACATACGCGTCATAATTATCAATCAGTTTTAACGGTATGACCGGTATGGGAAAAGGAGAAGTACTTTCCTGAAGAATGCTTTATCCGCCCTTCATCAGAAAGAAAGCATCTTACACCTGTACCCCATAGACATCCTATATTACTTTTTCAGTTCTTCCGATAAAAAGGAACGGTCTATCAATACTTGCACCAATGGTTTCTCTTTGACAAACTCATCAAGCTCACGCTTTATCAATTTATTGCCCAACCCTATGCGTCGTCCAAATTCCTCGAAATCCTTCCGCCCTACCTGATGAGCAATTTGACTCCACATTGTCATCTGTAATCGACTCAACCCTCGGTCTAAGGTGTAGATCGTTAGGTTATCAGTACAGCGAAATCATCCGTTCTCTCATGAGTATCTACTTCTGTGGTGGCTCATGTATTGAGGATGTCACTACTCATTTGATGAACCATCTCTCGCTCCATCCGACACTTCGTACTTGTAGTTCTGATACTATCCTCAGAGCGATAAAGGAACTGACGCAAGGAAACATCTCATACACATCAGATACGGGTAAGAACTACGATTTCAACACGGCTGACACTCTCAATACTTTACTGCTCAATTGTATGTTTGCATCTGACCAACTGAAAGAGGGTGAGAAGTATGATGCAAAGCCTACATACAAGAAGTTCTCTGGTTATCGCCCTGGCGTGGCGGTTATTGGTGACTTGATTGTTGGCATTGAGAATAGCGATGGTAACACAAAAGTTCCATTTCATGGCACGTTTTCTCGCCATGGCAGAGCTTAAGTAAACTTAGCTCTGCTCATCTGGCTTAACGAAAACCTTCGTTTTCATCAGAAGGACACGCTGAAGAGGTTCTTTGAGAGATTTGAACAGAACAGGCTCACTATCAATCGTTTCAGAGCTGATTGCGGATCATGTTCCGAGGAAATCGTGGAGGAAATAGAGAAACACTGCAAGTCCTTCTATATCCGCACTAACCGCTGCAGTTCGCTCTACAATGACATATTTGCTCTCAGAGGCTGGAAGACTGAGGAAATCAATGGCATTGAGTTTGAATTGAACTCTATCCTTGTTGAGAAGTGGAAGGGTAAAGCATACCGACTTGTGATTCAAAGACAGAAACGGATGGACGGTGTGCTGGATCTTTGGGAAGGAGAATACACATACCGTTGTATCCTGACTAACGACTATGAATCTTCCACAAGAGAAATTGTCGAGTTCTATAACCTTCGTGGAGGAAAGGAACGTATCTTCGATGATATGAACAATGGTTTCGGGTGGGACAGATTGCCCAAATCCTTCATGGCCGAGAACACTGTGTTCCTTCTTCTTACAGCACTTATCCGTAACTTCTACAAGGCCATTATCCAAAGACTTGACGTAAAGAGGTTCGGACTCAATGCAACAAGTCGCATAAAAGCGTTTGTCTTCAGGTTTATCTCTGTACCAGCCAAGTGGATCAGGACATCAAGGCGGTATGTGCTGAATATCTATACCTGTAACAATGCTTACGCAGATATTTTTCAGACTGATTTTGGATAACGCCTACAACTTATGGGTATGATACTGCGTATTGTCTCAAGTCGCATTGTGGGGTAAGGGGATGTTGTAGGCAGAAGTGGGTGTTTCTGCCTCAATTTATCTGATAATTCAGTAATGAGAGGACGTGTACACGCAAGAAGGACGTTGAAGGGCTTAGTTGCGGATTTGAGGCAGGTAAGAAAATACAAAGAATTAACAGCAACCGAGAAACTGAAATACCGTATCGCAGTGAAAATGACGGCAGCCGACTACTTCCGCCTGCTGACACGATCGCATGAGGCGGGCGTATCACCAAGCGAGTACATGAGGGAATGTTTCCGTAACGGTCATGTGAAAGAACGGCTGTCGGAGGAACATGCCGGATACATCCGCCAACTCTGCGGCATGGCTAACAATCTCAACCAGCTTGCGCGTAAGGCAAACGCCGGAGGCTTCCACGATGAACGGTGGGACTGCAAGGTGGCAGTGGCAAGGATTCATGAACTTATAACCAAGATAGGGATATGATGGCGAAAATCGTAAAAGGAAGCGACTTCAAGGGTGCGGTGGATTACATCATCGACAAGAAGAAGGATACGCAGATAGTAGCAAGCGAAGGCTTGTTTATGGAAAATCTGGAAACTATCGCCATGAGTTTCAATGCCCAGTCACGGATGAACGATAAGGTGACAAAACCTGTCGGACATATCGCGTTGAGTTTTTCCAAAGAGGATGAGTTACGGCTGACGAACCGTATCATGGCAGGCATCGCGCTTGAATATATGGAACGGATGGGAATCAAGAATACGCAGTTCTTCATCGCCCAGCATTTCGACAAGGAGCATCCGCACGTGCATATTGCTTTCAACCGCATAGACAACAACGGCAATACCATATCGGACAGGCACGAGCGTCTGCGCAGTACCCGCATCTGCAAGGAATTGACCTTGAAATACGGCTTGCATATGGCTGGCGGAAAGGACAATGTCAAACGCAACCGCCTGAAAGAGCCAGACAGGACGAAATATGCGCTTTACGACATCATCAAAATGGAAGTCGGCAGATGCGGCAACTGGAACGTGCTTATCGCCAACCTGAAACGGCAGGGAGTGGAAGTACATTTCAAGCATAAGGGGCAGACCAGCGAGGTGCAGGGTGTTGTATTCTCCATGAATGGCTACCATTTCAACGGCTCCAAAGTGGACAGGCGTTTCAGTTATTCCAAGATTGACGCGGCTTTGCAGCACAACAGATGCAGGGAACGTATGGGAATAACAGCCGGAATATATGAAACGGCTACACCAAGCGCACCGTCCGGCACGGCACAAAGCGAGTTGTTCAACGGCTCTTGGGGATTGCTAAAAAGCAGTGGCTCATCTTATAACACTGCTGATGCGGAAGCCAATCAGGAAATGGTGGATATACTTCGCAGAAGGAAGAAAGTTAAGCGCAAGAGAGGTGTTGGGTTCTAATATTCTGTACTAATCCAATTCTCACGACACTTGCGCTCTATATTCATTCGGAGTGTAACCTACCTCTTTCTTGAACAGTCGGGTAAAATGTTGCGGGTACTGAAAACCGAGATTATAGGCGATTTCATTAACGGTGTCGTCTGTAGATGCAAGTTCCGTCTTGGCTATTTCAATAGACTTGTCATGAATGAAATGCAGGGCGGTTGAACCTGTTTCTTTTTTCAATAAATCACTGAAATAGTTGGGCGAGAGGCAGAGCTTGTCTGCACAATACTGTACAGTGGGCAAGCCTATCCGTTTAGCAGCCCCATCATGGAAGTATTCGTCAAGCAACCGCTCAAATCTTGCGAGGATGTCTCGGTTTTGGTTGTCGCGTGTGATGAACTGACGGTCATAGAAACGTGTGCAGTAATCAAGGAACGTCTTGATGCTGTCTGTGATGAGGTTCTTGCTGTGACGGTGTATCGGATGGTTCAATTCATATTGAATCTTGTGGAAGCAATCCATGATGATTTGCCGTTCTTCCACACTAAGGTGCAATGCCTCGTTTGTCTCGTAGGAAAAGAACGAATATTCACGCATTATCCGCCCGAGAGGTGTATTCCGCAGCAGGTCGGGATGGAACATAAGCAGGTAGCCATCTGGTTGGAACTGCATGCCGTCATCTTCCGCACCGAACACCTGTCCGGGCGCGATAAATATCAGTGTGCATAATTATTCCTAAGTCTGTGAAACCGGAACGCATGAAGCAGAATCTCGACATATTAGACTTCACCCTGTCGGCCGACGACATGGCACGGATAAAGACGCTGGATACCGACAAGCCTTTCTTACTCGGCTCGCACGAAGATCCAGAAATCGTAAAATGGTTCATGCAGTACAAAAACGCCTGAACATCAACAACCATATTTCGATAGCCGCTATCGACTATATTAAGAAGTTATTCGTATATGCCTTTATTGTAATCCGTCATGTACTGAGTAAATGTTTTGCCTGTTTGCTGTTTGAAGAAGCGCATGAGATGGCTCGGATCAGAGAAATTGAAATCATCCGCCATTTCACTGACAGTGCGGTTGGAGAATAGCAATTCGTTCTTCAGTTCCTCAAGCAGACGTTGTTTTATCAAATGGGTAGCTGATACTCCGAATTGGGCTTTTACTGAGTTATTGAGTGTGATGCGACTGACATGAAGCATGTCTGCATATTCCTGCACCCGCTGGTGGGTGCGGATATTCTGTTCCAACAAGTCCTTGAACCGAAAAGCGAAATTGTTTTTAGCAATTTCAGCGGGCAAGCAATAGGCGGCAGCGTATGTACGATTGATAATCAGCAAAAGATAATATAGTAAGGAAACAATGATATTGTACGTATCGGACACTGGATTCATCAGCTCATACTTAATCTTTCCGAGCAGCCGCATATATTCCTTCATTTCGTCATGTGTGGCATTGATGTAAGGCGGCGTATCTGTCTGGTAACAATACAAAAGGCGAAAAACGAAGAACTTGTCGGCGATAAAAGTACGCATGAAATCTTCGCGGAATATAAGGAACGTGTAATCCAACGCCGTCTCATCTACATGCCACTCTTGTTGCTGATGGGGTGAAAGCAGGAGAACCATGCCGTCGCGCAGTTCAATCTTGCGGAAGTTCAGTAGCAAATATCCGTTTGCCTTACGGAAAAAGTAGAAGCTGAAGAAGTCTGTCTTAAACCGCTTGTTTTCTGTCAGCACAAGTCCGATGTCCTTGTTTATGGCAGTATTGATGTAAAAATCCACGCCGCAGCGTGTCTTGTTGAACGGTACGCTGACCAGTCGATCAGGGTTGATTATCTCGTCCATATCCTTGTCGTTTTTGCAAAGATAATAATTTCATTTATCAAAATGGCATAATTACCGTTTTTTCAGGCATAGATGTTTCGCCGGATTCTTCCGAACTTTGCACCCGTAATCAATAACAAGACATATAGTCATGAAAAAGACATCTACAGTACAATTGGTGCGCAATGCCACCTTGAAAATCAGGTATGCGGGACACACCATGCTAATTGACCCCGTTTTAGCCGACAAAGGCACTTTGATATCGGCCCTCGGTGTGAATAAAACACCGAGGGTACACCTCACCATTCCTATTCAGGATATTATCGGAGGCGTGGACATGGTGCTCCTGACCCACAATCACATCGACCATTACGAGCCGAGTGTCCCCACACATTTGCCCAAAGAAATTCCTTTCTACGTTCAGCCCCAGGACGCGGACGCCATCAGAAACGACGGATTTACAAATGTGATACCCATCGAAGAAATAAAAACAATAGACGGCATATCCATTTACCGCACGACCGGACATCATGGTTTCGGGCAGATCGGGCAGATGATGGGACCTGTATCAGGTTATGTGCTAAAAGCCGAGGGCTTCCCGACCGTTTATATAATGGGTGACTGCCGATGGGAAGCATGTATCCGAGACACCGTGGAACGGTTCAATCCTGACTATATCGTGGTAAACTCCGGAGGTGCAATCTTTCCCGAATTTTCCAAAACGGACGGTCCTATCATCCCCGACGAGAACGAAGTGATGCAGATACTTGACGAATTGCCTTCGCATATCAAGCTGATAGCCGTACACATGGATGCCATCGACCATTGCCAGACCACCCGTGCAATTCTGCGCAATGAGGCAACGCATCACGAAGCCGACATGAGCCGGCTGATTATCCCGGAGGACGGAGAAACAGTTGTGTTATGAGTGTCTGCATTAAATCCCTGATAAAAAACATGAACATAGTGGTAGGGTGCACTATAGGATGCCCTTACTGCTATGCCCGTAACAACTGCCGCCGTTTCCACATTACCGACGACTTTTCCGTGCCTGAATACATGGAACGAAAACTGCGCATCATCGATACGTCCCGTCCTCATGTGTGGCTCATGACAGGAATGAGCGATTTCTCCGATTGGAAGCCTGAATGGAACGCAGAAATTTTCGAGCGGATCAGCAGCAATCCCCAGCACGCCTATATCTTTCTGACGAAGCGCCCTGACAAAATCAGTTTCTCCTCTGACGACGAGAACGTATGGATGGGCGTGACCGTCACGCGCAGTTCCGAGAAAAGGAGGATTGATGATTTGAAAAAGAATATCAAAGCACGACACTACCATGTCACGTTTGAACCTCTCTTCGATGATATCGGCGAGATTGATTTCGAGGGAATTGACTGGATTGTCATAGGCACAGAGACCGGAAACCGAAAAGGAAAGTCATATTCGCGCCCCGAATGGGTGCTTAGCATTGCAGAACAGGCAAAGGCTCATGGCATACCGGTGTTCATGAAAGAGGATTTGCTGCCGATTATGGGCGACGAAAGAATGATTCAGGAATTGCCGGAACAATTTACCAGACGAATACAATGAATATGGATACAATAAAGGAAATAGATGTAAAGAGTGTAATGACCAAATCCTCTCTGCCGGTGGGAGGATATTCGGTCAACCCTTATGTAGGGTGTCCCCACGCCTGCAGGTATTGCTACGCATCGTTCATGAAACGGTTCACCGGGCACACCGAGCCGTGGGGTACGTTTTTAGATGTAAAAAACTGGAAGCCGATAACGAATCCTCATAAATACGACGGTGAACGTGTTGTAATAGGGTCTGTGACGGACGGTTACAATCCGTATGAAGAAGAATTCCACCGTACCCGAAGGCTGCTCGAAGAGCTGCGAGGAAGCGATGCCGAGATTATGATATGCACAAAGTCCGATCTTGTCCTTCGCGATCTCGACCTGTTGAAGAGTTTTCCCAAAGTGACTGTGTCATGGTCTGTCAATACGCTCGACGAGCAGTTCTGCGCAGATATGGACAACGCCGTAAGCATTGAACGCCGTCTGAAAGCGATGCGTCAGACATACGAGGCAGGTATCCGCACCGTATGCTTCGTCTCGCCCATATTCCCCAGAATAACAGACGTGAAGGCAATAATAGAGGAGGTAAAAGATTATGCTGATTTAATCTGGCTTGAAAACCTGAATTTACGCGGGCAGTTCAAAGGCGGGATAATGACGTATATCCGTGAGAAGTATCCTGACCTCATACCGCTTTACGAGGAAATTTACAATAAAAAAAGGCTTGAATACTGGCAGGCATTGGAGCAGGACATTTCAAATTACGCCAAGGAGCAGGGCTTCCCGTATCGTATAAACGATCTGCCATACGGACGCTCGGAAAAAGGCAAACCTGTCATCGTAAACTACTTCTACCACGAAAAAATACGATTGACAAAATGAGGCTATGCCGGACTGATGCA
This sequence comes from Parabacteroides sp. AF19-14, assembly GCF_003635485.1. Classification (NCBI taxonomy): domain Bacteria; kingdom Pseudomonadati; phylum Bacteroidota; class Bacteroidia; order Bacteroidales; family Tannerellaceae; genus Parabacteroides; species Parabacteroides sp. AF19-14. Next base: position 19,799 of record NZ_QTMJ01000032.1, read on the forward strand.
GAAAAGTTGTAGCGCGGATAAAAGCACCATGTATGTGGATAATATCCGGCAATCTTCCGAGCGTATGCGGGAGATGCTCAACACGCTGCTGGATTTCTTCCGTCTGGACAACGGCAAGGAGCAACCCAACCTTTCCCCTTGCAGGATTTCCGCAATCACGCATATTCTTGAAACGGAGTTCATGCCCATTGCCATGAACAAGGGGCTGACTTTGATAGTGGAGAGCCACACCGATGCGGTGGTTTTGACCGACAAGGAACGTATCCTGCAAATCGGCAACAACTTGTTGTCAAACGCCATCAAGTTCACGGATAACGGTAGTGTATCATTGGCAGCGGATTATGATAACGGTTTGCTGAAACTTATCGTTGAAGATACCGGTACGGGCATGACCGAAGATGAGCAACAACGAGTATTCGGTGCATTTGAACGTCTTTCAAATGCCGCCGCAAAAGACGGCTTCGGATTAGGCTTCCTGCAACCAGCCGTTATCCAACAGCCGGGTTAAATGCGTCCTCCCTATCTCGGCCGTCCCTTGCAGGACGACACAGCGGTCTTTCTCCTGGAGCTTTCTTAATTCCTCCAGTGAAGCCGCCATTTTCTCCGCCATTGTTGCCATAACCGTTTTTATTTAGATTCTGATTATTTTCGTGCAAATACTCGTTTTTAGACACGTGTAAATACTCGTTTTTAATTATGTGCATTTACTCGTATTTGTTGCAAAAATACAATATTTGTTCCGATAATCAGCTACTAATGAAGTCTTTTTTTACTTGTTGTATCGTCGAAACGGCCTTTCCCGTGAGCTTCGCCACGTTCCGGATCGAGTAGCCTTTCTTTAACAAGGCGATCGCCTCCCGGTATTCCTCTTTCCTCTGTTCGGCCGTTTTCCGGCTTCCCGGCTTCCGTCCCAGCCTGCCCCCTTTCTGGATGTACAACTCCCGTCCGCTATTAAGGCGGTCGATGATCCCCTGGCGTTCGATCGCGGCCAGTTCCCCCAACAGGGTAGTGATCAGAGAGGACAAGGGGTTTACCGTCTTGTCCGGCCGTAACGTTTCCAGGTTCAGGTTTTGAATATACACGCATATTTTATGCGTGTGCAGCGTATCGAGTGACTTTAGGATCTCCAGGGTTGAACGCCCCAGGCGTGAGATCTCGGTCAGCAACAACATATCCACCCGGTTCTGCGGATCTGTGCAGTATTCCAGGCAACGGCTTAAAACCGGGCGTTCGATATTGGCCTTTCGTCCGCTTATCTTTTCCTCAAAGACCGCCGTCACCTCGTACCCCCGTCCGGCTGCGAACCTCTCCAGATCGACAACCTGCCGTTCGGTCGATTGCCTGGCCGACTGCGAGCTTACACGTGAATAAATAACCACATTCATCCCTTTTGCTTTTGTTCTTCCTTATCTATTGTTTTAATCACCTTATCCACCTCTTTCAAGGAGGCATTATTTCCGGATCTATCCAAAAAAGAAATTCGCTAATTAACCTATAATTACTATCTTTGCATTGTAATGCTTGGTAAAGCCTCTGTTATCAAAACACGTAACCAAGTCAAGGATATACCCGTTCATCAAGAACGGGTTTTTCTTTTGCGACAGCCCATTCATAAGACAAAGGATATTATAACAGGTCAGTAATCACAGCCGCCGGAATATCCAGCTTTGAGAAAGCGAACATCTTTTTCCCCAGATCCTTTAACGAGGCTCCGATATGGTACACGTCCGTTTCATCAACGATCAGGAAACGGTCGTGACTGTCCCGGTACGTCCTGATGTCGATAGGTGGGTACTGGCTGTTATGCCTGTCAAGATCAAGTTGGAGTTGCTGCGTGATACGCTGGGTGTAAATGGTGGCCGAGACACCGACGCTGCGTTTACTCAACATGAGCAAGACCGTTTCGTCCACATAGTTGTCGATAAGCACGATCGAACGCCTGGCCGACTTTACCAGATCGGTAGCGAACTTGTACGCATCGAAAATCTGGCCGTTATAAAAAATGCCTTCGACCGGGGGCAAGGCAGTACGCACAAAAAAATCTATCTTCTCGGTATGTTGAGCGACAGTCCTTTCAAGTTCTGACAAACGTTTATTAATGGAATACCCTTTTAAAAGATAGTCCTTTAAAACCTTATTCGCCCATTGCCTAAATAAAATACCTCTTTTACTATTGACACGAAACCCAATGGATATGATCGCATCCAAATTGTAATAAGTCAGATTGCGCATCACTTGCCGTTTGCCTTCCTGTCGAACTGTTCGGAAATCCCGAACAGTTGAACTTTCCTCTAATTCTTTCTGATCATATATGTTTTTTATATGCTCGCTTATATTTGCTTTGCTGGATTGAAAAAGATCCACAATTTGCGCCTGTGTCAGCCAAACGGTTTCATCTTCCAGCCTCACTTCCAACTTGACCGCTTCATCCGGCTGGTATAATATGATTTCTCCCTGTTCCATTACTTATTTACCTTTTCTTAATTCATCAAGCCTCTGCATCGCACCGCTGAACTTCTCACTAAACATCATATCATCGGGCAAAACAAACCAGGTGGGAATACCTCTCGACTGTGGATTACCTATACATTCATCTTGCCCGTTCTGTTTGCGGTAATCGTCCCATTCACTATAAGCGATGTTCCAACGAATACCTAATTTATAGGTATTTTCCCATTTAATAATAGCCAGTGAATAGGCCGGATCATCTTTGCCGTCATAAATCACTTCTACAACTTCAACCATCCCTTTAGGGGAATTTATAAACTTCGGATTTTTATACGAATAAGTGCTCATGTCTTTTATTTTTTATTTATAGCACACAAAGATACTCAAAAACAAATATATACATATATACATACGTATGATTAACGTATAAAAACATTTATGGTTATTCTAATCTTTGATTAATTCCGGTACAGAAACAAAACGTACCGAAAGACGGAAACAGGATTTATTTCGGTACGCTTCCCCGATCGGTACAAAAAACACGCAAAAAACGAGAAATACTACTTTTAGTATTTTAGTATATTAGTATTTTAACTATATTTGCGGACATGACAACCATTTAAAAAACTGAATTTATGAGCAAAGCAAAAGTAATCTCCGTATTGAATCACAAGGGGGGAGTAGGAAAGACCACAACCACGATCAACCTGGGCGGCGCGTTACGTCAAAAAGGGTACAAGGTTCTTTTGATCGACCTTGACGGGCAGGCCAACCTGACCGAATCGCTGGGCTTCTCCGCGGAGCTTCCCCAAACGATCTACGGCGCGATGAAAGGCGAATACGACCTGCCGATCTACGAGCATAAGGACGGCCTTAGCGTCGTTCCCTCCTGCCTGGATCTCTCGGCCGTTGAAACGGAGTTAATCAACGAGGCCGGGCGGGAACTTATCTTAGCCCACCTTATCAAGGGCCAAAAGGAGAAATTCGATTATATCCTGATCGACTGTCCCCCCTCGCTGTCGCTGCTCACGCTTAACGCACTGACGGCCTCGGATCGGCTGATTATCCCGGTTCAGGCTCAATTCCTGGCAATGCGTGGAATGGCCAAACTTATGCAGGTCGTCCACAAGGTGCAGCAACGTTTGAACTCGGATCTTTCGATAGCCGGGGTTCTGATAACCCAGTACGACGGAAGAAAGAACCTGAACAAGAGCGTTTCGGAACTGGTACAGGAAACATTCCAGGGCAAAGTGTTCAGCACCCATATACGCAACGCCATTACGCTGGCCGAAGCCCCGACACAAGGGCAGGATATTTTTCACTATGCCCCCAAATCTGCCGGGGCAGAGGACTACGAGAAGGTATGTAACGAACTGCTAACAGAAATAAAGTAACCATATGGCAAAGAAGAACGATTTAAAAAACAGTATGTCGGCCGGGCTGACCGGGGGATTAGACAGCCTGATCCAATCCACGTCCGGGCAAAAAGAGGCTCAAAAGCCGAAGAAAGCGAAAACCGTGCATTGTAATTTTGTCATGGACGAAACCTATCACCAGAACTTAAAGCTGATCGCGATCCGCAAAGGCGATTCGCTAAAATCGGTATTGCAAGAGGCTATATCTGACTACTTGGATAAAAACAGTTCCCTGCTATAACAGCGTATCGGGAATATACAGGGCAAACACTCCACAAAAGAAATTCTCCAGGAAAAAGGTACGCAAAAAGCAACCCTACACATAAATTACAGATGATAAAAGCAATAAAAAACCCGTTGGCGGGATTAATCTTGCGTATGTTTAACCTGCCAACGGGTACGATATTAATAAACGTTTGGATTAAGGTTTGACGTTTACGTCTTTATTATCTGCATCAACCCAGCCTGTTGTCTCTGCATCAAACTGGATCGGATTCAACACAGCCTCTCCCTGATCAGTATAACCACCACCGAAAATCAATGTGTAGATATATCGCTTGCCCGGTTCCCATATAGCTCTGAACGGAACATAAATTGTTCCGTAATTATCTGCTGAACCCAACAGATAAGCTCCGGACTGCTGGATTTTGCAGGCAATCTCCAGGTAACATTGCTTCGCATCGTCGGCACCCTTCTTGGTTTTGCTGGCTCCGGAAACAGTCCAAGCAGTCAGCTCCTGTGGTATATTCAGCATAGGAGTAGCTGTGGTAATATCGGTAGCTTCGGTATTGCTATTGACCGTGATGTTTGCGTTTTTCACTACGGTAAACATGTTAAAAGATGCTAAATCAGGCGAATTCCAACTTCCCGTTTCTTCGGCTGTCGCAGGCAATGTGAAGGTGCCGGCAAATTTGAAATTATGAATCTTGATCATGTCGATGTCCACCTGCATGTTATCGTATTCGGTCTTTGCTTTGAATACGACCTGTGACAGAATATGCTTGAATTTAAATTTCACTATTCCGTTGTTCATGTCTTTTGTCCGGTCTTTGGCCATGGCATACATCACGTCGTAGTTTGCATGAGTACCGGCTCCATACTCATCGATGCAGGTATAACTTATCTTTTGGACAGTCCTGGAGGCTTCCCACATATAATTCACCATCATGTCTTCACTAACCGTTCCGGGATTGAACGCGTAAAAGTCCAAAGCCTCGGTAGGCCAATAACGAAGGTCGTTCGCATCGTCATAATCCCACTTACCATTTTTGTACACGATCTTCACTCCGTCATGTCCAAATTCCGTGTCTACCTTTCCCATGAAGGCAGTACCATCCGTCGTAAAAGCGAACACGTCGAAATCGGTGCTCTTCAAGTTGGTGTTGGTAGTAGGGATAGCCCTCGTTTCCGCCGCATTACTTAACACGTTAAAACCAATCGCATTCCGTGAGGAAGTTTCCACATTCGCAATCTCCTCGTCTGAGCAACCCATCAACAATGTTCCAAAGATTGCCCCAAGCATTACTGTACTTTTTTTCATAAATAAAAATAAATCAAATTGATACATATAATTAATAAACTCATATTACAACACTATATCCATATTCACATCATCCCAATCATCAACGTCCACATCAAATCCCGCACCGTCACTTCCCGGCTCGGATGGCACCTCATAATCAAAATTCAACACCAGATGCACATCACCGACATGCCCCACTACCGGGACATCATGCACTTGGCCGCTCACGTCCTGTTCCAATACAGACATGCTGCCGGAACGGTTCTTGAGATACAGCCGGAAAACATTGTGCTCTCCTTCAAGTGCGGAATACCCAAACGTATAGAATCCGCCTATAATCTGATTCCGCGAAACCATTCCATCAAAGAGCAGGCTCTCCGAAAGACCGGCGGGCAAACTGTCGCCGGACATGTTAAGCGATCCGGACATGCCGGAAAGAGCAGCCCGCAAATCCGCCACCCTATCCAGTCCCCGAAGACCGTTCACCTCATACGTGTAGTGACATACCATGTTTACGGGAGTCAGCCGTACCATCTCCGCGCTTCCTCCCGGAATGTCCTTGAGGATAACTCTGTCTATATGGTCGCCACACAGCCAAGGTGGGGTGACGGCCATTGTCCGGTTATCCGGCGACTGAACATCACGCGTATCGGCAGTAAAAAGCGTGTAACTGCCGTTTTCTTTCCAAACCATCCCGTCGGTATCGTAGTTGAAGCAAATTACCCGGTAATCATTCTCGGGAAGCTCCACTTCCCCATCCTCTCCTCCGGGGAAATCAAATATCCACGTGTTGCTTTCATCGTCGGTCGGATAAAATACGACCCTCATGCCTTCAGGCTTGTCATGATTGGAAATCTTGGTCCAGTCGAATATTACCCGCACCGTGGCAAAGTGCGGATGATCGTAACATAAATCCTTATGCTCACAAGCCGTCAGTCCTATCCATAAAAATATGAACACCAGACTAAAGCGTATCCGTATCACTGCCTGCCTCCTTTCTTCCGGCTATAATTCCCCCGCCCGATCAACCACACCAAAGAGATACCCGCCTTGGTCGGGCCGAACCAGCGGCGGTTTTTAGTGGTCTGCCATACATAGTGACCGTCCAAAGGGATGTACTCCTTGTACGATCCTCCAAGGTAGCCGATTCCCAACGTGAAATCCACATTGAACCGATGTCCCACAGGTAACGAGTAGCCGTAAGCCACGCCTCCCCCGTAACTCCATTTATCCCCCAAGTAACCTTTCCCACCCAATTCGAAATCATAGGTGACGATCTGCCCGTACAATCCGACATGATGCCCGGAAAACGGTTTTTCCACCGCTCTCCGACCGAACCAGCGGCGCAACTCCACATCTCCCCCATAGATACGCCAATAATTATGCTTCCGGTCACTTTTCCACCAGGCATACATCCAATTCCCGGCCACAGACCAGTTCTTCCCCAAACAGAACTCAACCCCGATGTCAGGTATCAAAACAGCGTCATAAAGCAAGTTTGTTTTCACCGCCATGCAAAACGGCCGTTTCTTTACCGGAGCTATGACGGTAACGGTATCACGGATGCACAACGTATCACGTGTATGTATATATACCGTATCTCTGACGGGATTTATCGGATCACTATCATAGCATATTTTCACCATCGACGAACGAAGTTTCGGAAAATGGAATTTATACAAATATGAGTATGGCCTCCCCCCTTTCAGTCTTTTCAGTTCTCCCCCCAAATAAGGGCTGTCCTGGTTTTCCAAACGGACGATCTTCTCCAACAAACGAAGGACATCCTCCCTCTCCGGAACATTCACATCCGCTCTCACCATCGTTATAAGTCCGTTCCAGTCACTTCCCGAAAAATGAAAATCCTTCTCCAATACCGGAATCTTTATATAAGGTGATATATACCGCCACAAAACCTCTGCTCGTTTTTCAGACAGCCTTCCATTCAATAGCCCCCCTCCTTCCGGGGAAGCTCCTCCTATTATTTGAATTTTCCTGATAAGACGGACGGAGTCGTTCAATGCGGAACAGATTTTAGCAAACCGCTCCATCTCGTTCCCATTGTCAAGTAAACATGTATCTATATTTACCTTTCCTTGATGAAAATAGATCCTTACCGAATCACGCTTCTCCTGAGCGGATATTTCTCCGCTTATACTCAACACGAGCACGAACAATACACATTTAATATAAAAAAAACATCTTTTCGTCATTTAATCATTTGTTAATATGACAATCCAAACCCAGGCTTTTACACCCCCCTGAATTTCAACCGCAAAAATACATACCTATAAACCAACCTCCAAAGCAAAAAACAAGTATTTTAAACTTATAAATACTTAAAAAGACAACCACACAACAGCTACAACACTTACCACAGCAGCCAATCACGCTTACACAACAATTAAAAACACTTAACATCATAAAGAAAAGTACTTAAACATACAAAAAAAAAAAAAAACAGTTATTTTTGCAGGAAACATCATACTTAATAACACTTAAAACAATAAAACACATGAAAATCAGCACAAAAGCCGCCACTTTTCTAAGTTCAATAAAAACTCAAACTTACGACAAAAAAGAAAGAGAAAAGATAATAACGTATCAACAAAAACGTGTCTTTCATCTATCCCTGCTCATGCTGGCCTTATGCGCACCCATATACATATTTTCAGTTCCATTTCCCAATGAACAGTTTTATTATATTAACAGCGCATTATTCCTGTTTATCATTATGTGTACTCTCGCTTATTTTAAAAAGAGAGTAAATCTGACCACGACCTTTTCCATTATACTGATAGCCATACATATCGAGATTTTTATCGAAATAATTTATTGCTCAATATGTAGCGGATATGAATATAGTTATCAAAGAGCATTGATAATGAGTAACCTTACTCTCTCTATCTTATTTATCATGCTTTCCATCTGTGCCTATATGAGTAAGATCTCCATCCTATTGTCCTCCCTTACCATAGCTTCCTATACAATCTGCACACTTATCACCGACGAACCGTTCCTATACAGTTATCTGCCTTTGGTCATCATCATATACACCATGATCCCCTTATTAGGAAGATCCATACACAGCAATATCAGCAACTTGCTAAAAAGTAGCAACTTGCTAAAAGAGGAAGAGGAAATGCTTTTGAAACGTCTCCAAATGAAAAAGGAAGAACTATTTGCGTTCGCCGAGTTGTTAAGCGAGAATAACCCGGAAGAAAAGACAAGCTCCCTGTTAAGCATAATAGGGGAACAATCCAAAGAAAATCTTTTTACAGCCCTTGCCGCATACCAGAAAAAGGAAAAAAGTAAACTTGATACAATCAGGAGAATATATCCCAATTTATCCCCGTCCGAATTAAACATCTGCCGTTTAATACTGCAAGACAAGACCGTCAGCCAAATATGCGAATTATTACATCGGAGTAGCGGAAACATAACCAGCCAACGAGCGAACATACGTGCCAAACTCGGACTGAAAAAAAGCGACAATTTAAAAGAAGCATTACAAGAACGCATGAGGCTGTATGAAGAAGAACACCGGCAAGAGGACTTTTCAGCCATGCGTTAGGGATTGCAGAGTAAAGCCCACAGCCTTTAGGCGAGGACTTGCAACGAAAAGCCTGACCGTCCCACAGGAACGCCCAAAAGAAAAAGAATCCCCCGAACATTCATCCGGGGGACATCCAAGCCGTCACATCAATTATAATACAGATTCAGATCATCCGTGCCAATCTCCTTTCCGTCCCGGAAAACAAGGCGTAAATCAATCCTCTCTCTGTTTTCATTGCCACAAAGATAGACATACCGGCCAACATACGCATCATACTTATCAATCAGTTCTAACGGTATGACCGGCATGGGAAAAGGATACACCTATATTGCATATAGCGGAAAATTTGTAAGATTACCCTGTACTTTATAAGGCAACATAGAAAATCTCTCCGCATGCAATTCCGGTCTTTTTCCCAGTAATGCTGTCAACGAATTGGCCCGGACATTCCCTTCGGCCTTCACTTCTATCGGCACCATTTGGGCATTACGTTGAATAACAAAATCCAACTCAAGACGCGAATTGTCTGTGTTATGGTAATAAATCGGTGACACGCCCTTACTTTTCATCTGCTGCAATACATACTGTTCAGTCATTCCTCCCTTGTATTCCTTAAATATGTCGTTTTTAATCAAGACTTGGGCCGGATCTGTCTTGACCATAGCACCCATAAGCCCCAAATCAACCATATAGAGTTTGAAAGCCGACAGGTCTTCATAAATATCAAGCGGAAGCTCCGGTTTGGTACATCGAGGCACTTTATACAACAACCCGGCATTTACAAGCCATTGAATGGCCATCTCAAAATCATTGGCTCTGGCACCTTTTCGCAAAGCTCCGTAAATGAATTTCTTGTTTTCTTTAAATAATTGGGAAGGAATGCTGTTCCATACCATTCGGACACGCGGAACCTGTTCTTTGGGCGCATGTTTTGAGAAGTCAAGATCATAGCCTTGCAAAATCTCCGACTGTATTCTTCTGACTTCCAGCAAGGAATCCGTTTCTACATATTTGAGTACAACTTCCGGCATACCACCTACATAATAATATTGCCGAAGGAGATCCGTATATTTGTCATGCAGGAGGCTTATCGTTTCAAAATCCCCACTCATAAGCAATTTACAAGCTTCTTCTTCTCCCTTGGCGACAAGAAACTCTTCAAAGTTCATAGGAAATATATTGATGACATTTACCTTCCCTACGGGATAAGACACATCCTGATGAAGGGATATCCCCAAAAGTGAACCTGCCACAGCTATATGATACTCCGGAACCTCCTCTTTAAAATACTTCAAAGATTCCAGTGCTTCCGGGATATCTTGTATCTCATCAAGGATAATAAGCGTATCACCCGGAGTAATGTCAACGGAAGTCATCGCACGCAGCCCCCGTAAAATTCTGTCAACATTGAAATCCTGAGAAAAAAGCTGGCGTGCAAGGTTATTCTTACGGCATACCACATAAGCCTCTTTTTTGTATTCAAGTTTGGCAAACTCATGGAGCAGCCATGTTTTCCCAACTTGTCGGGCACCATTTAAAATCAGAGGTTTTCTATCCTCACGGTTTTTCCATTCTATAAGTTGTTGCAAAACAAATCTTTTCATCTACAAACAGCATTTTTATACATGTAAAAACAGCGTATAATACATTTATCCGCACTTATTTAAAGCACAAATATACTAAAATAAACAGATAATAGAAGCAATTTTATATATTTTTCCGCACTTTAATCAACTCCAATGGAAAGCAGTAGCCAATTTAGGATTGCCTTCTCCACGCTCGATGGCCACCAGCGTATTGATGCCCACGCCCGCCAGTTCGGAGAAGTTCCAGCTGATTGACCTTCAAACTCTTCCTGCACTCTTTAATCATCTTTCCTAGCTCTTTCATATTCACAACACATTGTGATTTTAGTCAGTTTTCATCCTAGTTCAAAGAAAAAAACAGCCGATAAAGCAACTATAATCATTGTATTCATATAGATTAACATCATATATTCAAGTTAATCTATATATTTACATGGATTATTTGTATATTTGCAAAAAAGGAACAACCATGTGGAATGAAATGAGCAATCCAGCTGTGCTGATGAGAATCGGCCAGCGCATCAAAGAGACACGTATCAGGCAGCATATCACGCAGGAAGAACTGGCAACGGCTTCCGGTGTAAGCCCCTTGACCGTTGCGAACATCGAGAAGGGCAAATCGGTATCGCTGCTGTTGTTCATCAGCGTACTCCGCTCGCTCGGCCTGCTGGAGAACCTGGAGCAACTGGTACCGGAAATCCGGGTCAGCCCGATAGAGCTCAAAAAACTGCAAGGAAAGAAACGCTACCGTGTACGCCATTTAAAACAAGATAACCATGAATGATTTGATAGTAGATGTAAAGCTATGGGGAGAAAGCGTAGGCTCTCTCTATTGGGAAAAGGAAAGCAATGCCGCCTTGTTCGACTATGAACGGAAGTTCATCCGCTCCGGTCTTGACATTTCTCCCATCATCATGCCCATCAGCCAGTACAGGAACACCCCCTACCGGTTCCTTGAAAACCGTACCGACTGTTTCAAGGGGTTGCCCGGCCTGTTTGCCGATTCACTGCCGGACACTTTCGGAAACCAGATCATCAATGAATGGTTTGCCAGCAAGGGATTGTCCGGAGAAGAGATTACCCCTTTAGACAGGCTTTGCTATGTAGGCAAACGTGGCATGGGCGCACTGGAGTTTGAGCCGTCCTCGCCAATCAACGGCATGAACGAATCATCAGTGCTCCATATCGAGGAACTGACTGAGCTTGCCAAATCCGTATTCACGGACAGAATGGCTTTTCAGGTCCAACTGCGCCAGGAAGGAAGAAACATTCTGGATATACTGAAAGTGGGAACATCTGCCGGAGGTGCCAAGCCCAAGGCCATCATCGCCTACAACGATATTACCGGAGAGGTACGCTCCGGACAGGTAAAAGCTCCTGAAGGATTCGGGTATTGGCTGTTGAAATTTGATGGCGGCAAATACAGCGAACACACGCAGATAACGGACAATCCACAAGGAATAGGAAATATCGAATATGCCTATCACCGGATGGCAAAAGCCTGCGGTATCGATATGATGGAATGCCGGTTACTTCAGGAAAAAGAGTCATATCACTTTATGACACGACGTTTTGACCGTATGGAAGACGGAGAGAAGATCCATGTACAGACATTGGCCGGGCTTGCCCACTATGACCGTGACCAACGCCATTCATACGAAGAGATATTCCGTATCATGCGGCAGATGAACCTCCCTTATCCAGAGCAGGAGGAACTATACCGAAGAATGGTGTTCAACGTCATGAGCCGGAACCATGACGACCATAGCAAGAACTTATCTTTCCTGATGGATAGACAAGGGAAGTGGAAACTGGCCCCGGCATACGACCTCTGCTACTCATACACACCGGGCGGCAAATGGACGAACCGCCACCAGCTGTCACTCAACGGCAAACAAGACAATTTCACGATGGAAGATCTGCAAAAGGTAGGTGAGAACATGGGTATCCGGAAACACAAACAGATTATCGAAGAGATACAGGAAACCGTATCGCATTGGCATGAGACTGCCAAGGATTGCGGGGTCAAGCCGGAACACGCCGATTTTATCGGAAAAAACCTGCTCTTGTTCGGCAAGCAACTGCATACCATCCAAATGCCGGACATTGCCAACGAACAAGAGCAGGCTTTCATGAAGGCTATGCGAAATGATGACTTCAACGCCATCCTGGAACTGAAGATGAGAGGATATCAGCCATCGGAGAACACACTGAAAAGCCTCCAGCCGGATGTATCCGCCACCACCTTCATCGCTGCCGCCAAAATCTTCCAAATGGAAGGGATGCTAAAAAGCCTTCAGGACATAAAACCCGCGCAAAGCCCGATTACAGGCGGCAATAAACGTAGCATGGAATTGGGGGATTAGCACACAAACTACATCGCGCACAATTCAATATAACAGTAAATATATTAATTGTTATATATAATATTTTGATTTAACAATTAATATATTTACCTTTGTAAAATGACAACGAATCACATCACCCAAGCCATGGCCAATCCGGAAATCATAGTGGAACTGGGCAGACGATTTAAGGAATACAGGCTAACCTATAGGCTCACCCAAAAAGAGGCTGCCGAGAAAGCCGGTGTCAGCCTTATCACCTTACGCCAGTTTGAGAACGGGAAGGCCTATAACATCAATATGGGCAACTTTCTTGCCCTGTTACGAGTAGTGGACTGTCTGGAACAGATGGATGATCTGATGCCGGAAATACCTGTTTCAGCCTATACAATGGAACGAATAATGAATAAAAAGCCGAAAAGGATAAGACATGGAAAATAATGTTGTGAGTGTTATGTTATGGGGAGAAGAAGTCGGAAAGCTCTATTGGGACGAAAGAAACAAAAGAGCCGTCTTCAACTATCATCCGGATTTCATCAAGAAAGGAGTGGAAATCGCCCCACTGACCGCTTCTGTCAAAGGACCGGCGGCAAAGGGTATGCCCATACTCGGAAACAAAGAAAAGACTTATCAAGGTCTCCCACCGTTTTTGGCAGATTCATTGCCTGATCGGTGGGGTAACATGGTCTTCGACCAATGGGCGGCACAAAACCATATCCCCAAGCGCAAACTCACACCGGTAGATAAACTGTCTTTCATCGGGAAACGGGGAATGGGAGCCTTTGAGTTCATCCCGGCCACTCCTGGATTGGAATCCTCTTCCACTCTCCAGATAGAGAGTTTATACCAACTGGCACGCCGTATCTTTGAGGAACGGGAGGAAATATCCGTGCAAGATGACGAAGCACTGCAACTGCAAAGTATCTATGAGATAGGTACATCAGCCGGAGGGCAGCACCCGAAAGCCATCATCGCCATCAATGAAACGACACATGATATACGTTCCGGCCAAGTCCCTTTACCGGAGGGCTATACCTACTACATATTGAAGTTTGCAGAAGGGGACGATTTTCCGTTCACGCAAATGGAAATGGTATATTATGAGATGGCAAAGGAAGCCGGGATTACGATGATGCCTTCCCGACTCATTCAAATTGAGGGAAAACATCACTTCCTGACGGAGCGTTACGATAGGATAAACGGAGAGAAGATACATACACAGACACTTGCTGCCATGAATCCGGATGCAACGAGCTATGAGGATTTGTTTGAAGTCTGCCGAAAACTGAACATCCCGGCAAGCGAACAGTCCGAACTCTACCGTAGGACGGTATTCAATATCATGGGCGGCAATGTGGATGACCACATCAAGAATTTCTCTTTCCTGATGGAAAGAAACGGCACATGGCACATCACCCCAGCCTACGACATGACATTCACCACCAATTTGGACGGTGCGGCATACGAAAACGCACACTCCATGAGCATTGCAGGAAAAGATAACGACATCACGGAAGATGACCTGATGCAATTTGCCAAACAGAACGGAATAAAGAATGCGAAAAGGATAATCGAAGAAGTCAGCCTTGCCATCAGCCATTTTTACGATTATGCCACCAATCATCAAATCGATGACTATTGGAAAGACCGCATCGAAGAGCATCTTTCCGGTTTGGTATCTCCGATCATAGGGAAAACCATGAAACACTACCTGCCCACCATTGTCGAACCCTACGAGACAGAGGATGGCTTTTTGGTATCAGAAATCAACATCATCGAAAACACCCGGCATGATTTCCGTATCGAGGCCTTCATAAACGGAAAGCGACAGAAATACATTGCCGGGCGTAAAAGCGATTTGGCTGCTGAAGTCATTGCCAAAGGCAGAAACAAGATGCCCGTTGAGAACAAGAAAGAACTTGTGGAACGGTTGTTACTGCCTTTAGCTAGAAGATAAAAACAGACGAATAGCGACACTATTACATTAATAAAAAGTCTGTTCTTGTTCGGCAAGCAACTGCATACGATCCAAATCCGGACATTGCCAACGAACAAGAGGAGGCTTTCATGAAGGCTATGCGAAATGATGACTTCAATACCATTCTGGAACTGAAGATGAGAGGATATCAGCCATCGGAGAACACACTGAAAAGCCTCCAGCCGGATATATCCTCCACCACCTTCATCGCTGCTGTCAAAATCTTCCAAATGGAAGGGGTACTAAAAAGCCTTCAGGACATAAAGTCTGCGCAAAGCCCGATTACAAGCGGTAATAAACGTAACATGGAGCAAACAAATTTACTATTCAATTTTCAGTTTTTTTCTATTTCTATACTACTGTACGCCATAAAATAACGAAGAAACTTATTCCTATATCAATTCATAATCAATAACATACAATTCACCAAGAATATTAGGGAATGCTACAGTATCATATATCACCTGCCCTACTCCATTAAAATTACCCGGAGATATTACAGATGCTACAACACCATGATAAGCTGTGGGAGAAAAAGAAAGATCTGCTAATCCATTTATCCCAATAACATTTTTCTGTACACCAGCATTATTAACATTACAAAAAATTGCATAATGAATAGTTTGATGTAAATTTACAGCAGCATTAGGAAGATGCACAAAATATAATATATCTCCATTATTACATTTAGCTAAATCATGATAGGTATTTATTTTTTGTATCATACTTTCTAAAGAAGCTCCAAAAGGATTAACTGAAATTCTTTTTCCTGTTGCCTGTTCTATAATTCCTCTAACTAAATTAGCACACCCTCCACCATTTGTAGGTAAATTAACATTCAAATTCTGAGTATTAGTAATAAATTGTGTAATCAATTGTCTATCATTTATACTTATAGCCATATATTATAACTCATGTTCTCCTACTCTCTCAAAGGCTTTTCGGAACCTGCCTATAAAAACTGTCTCTGTAAGCTTACCCCACAAATCTACCCTATAATCCCCAAACCGCTATCATCCCTTTTCTGAATGCCATGGAATTTTTTCCGAATACATAAGTTAGAAGATGAAAAAAGATTGTATTCAAAGTTTTTGGTTCTTTTTTGAAAAAAGAACCGCTGGCCAAAAATCCAACGGTTACTTTACTTTCGGAAAAATATGCAATGAAGTTTATAGGCCGAATGAGGAACGCAGCTTCTTCATGGCATTCTCCACATCAAAGAAAGACACATCCATAAGATCTTCTCCCCATGCTTCCGGAAAGTCAAGAATGGAACGTCCGTTATTAAGAACCGCATCACGGATGGCTTTCATCACATTCTGCCGAGTCGGTTCCAGCTTGAAGAAAAGGCAATGCCTGACTGCCATTGTAAGGGTATCATCATCTATAAAGAAACGGATGGTGACGGTCATGTGTACCTGCGTCCGTTTCTCCAGTTTCTTCTTTTTAGTTTCCAGTTTGGCCAACCGGGAAACATAGAATGAAGGGATATGTTTCCCGGATTCAACGCAAGTCTTCATCGCTTCATGTATTTCAGCGATGCCGTCACGTATATCCGTCAAGTCGGTGCAGTTGGATGCAACCGTATAAGCCGATAACTTTTTCATCTCAAAAGCCGTTTTTATATGGCAAAAGCCCTGTTTGTGAAACTTATAATATATGAATCTCCTTATCACCTACCTTCTCGTCCGATACGACCAATACCTCGTACTTCATCCTCTTGTAATTATAGACTACGGCAAGCGTATTAAAGCCACCGTTATCATACCGCCTGTCATAAACGGTATGTACATACTCATACATCGCATTCCCCATCATGAACTTTACGGAAACATCCGTAAAGTAAAATGCCACCGCATAAGCCAGCGTTTTCTTTTTATCAACCTTTTTTGTTTTCATAACCATTTGTCCTTTATTGTTTTCTGATAAAATATTCAATGGCCGAATGAACCAATATATAATGTGTGGGTGTCTGCCTGCACTGTTCCGCATAAGGATTATAGAACTGGAGAGCCAGCGCATGGTATAATTCCGGCAATTCCCGCTTGATTCTCGCCGTAAGCAGCCGATAGGAGCATTTTCTACCGTACTTCATCAGCTCACGCCATTTGTCCTGTGTTATTTCCGTGCAATTCGTCTCGTAAACCATAACTTCCGTTTTTAAGTTCAATATTCCGGTTGGAAAGCGGAAAGGGGTTGTTCCCTCTCCGTTTATTCTCTAATCAATTCAGGCAAGCTTTTACCGTTATACCGGTTTTCAGTCCTTTATCCAGCTGCACGGTCAACCCACGAACATTCACCTCTTGAATTTGAGAAAGAAGCACATAACCCCATTCCCATTCTTGAATATGGCAATAACCGAAAAAAAGCCAGTCACCGTCTTCCTGCTGTTCGGCTTCCGTTACCAACCATACCACCGAAGAAAAAGGAAGGAAAAACCTTGCGATGACTTCCGCATTAAGCCCCTGCCCCTCTTTTGAGTACAAAGGGTTGGCTTCAAACACATTCTTTAGTTGTTCCGTCACTGTAATCATATGTCACATTTTTAAAGGGTTAAACTTCTAATTTTATGCTTCAGCTAGATTTAAAGACCTTTTTTTAAAACCCCTTTCCGGGATGGCCTTTTCTTTCTGCCGACTTTTTTTTTGAGCTTTCATGCCCCATCTGAGTTTATAAGCCTTTTTTTTACGGCACACAACAAGAAGGAAGGAGGGATTGAGAAAAGTTTTGGACGACAAAAAATGTTGGGGACAGCGAAGCCGTCCGGCGTTATTTTTTTCGGTACAAAGGGCGAAGACCGGAACTCTTTCGTATCCATCCACCGAAATAAATTTGCCGTTCAAAAACAAAGGCTCTCAAACGGGGCTATGAAAAAACGTACATTAGGGGAGGCAGAAAACAAGGAAAAGGGCAGTACGGAAATAAAAGAAGAATAAAATCCAACATTATTCACATTGATATATAATAGCCAAGTATTTCGCCATATCAATATAAATCCAACTATAATCAAAATCAAACAGTTATCTAATTTATTGGTTATTAAACATATAATACGCCAAAACATTTATTTTGGAGAATATAATATTAATTAAACAAAAAAATGGCATCATTAAAAATAAAGTATCGACATTCCTCTATAGAAGGAAAAGCGGGAACATTGTTCTATCAAGTAATTCATAATCGTGTAGCAAGGCAGATAAATTCAGGATACAAGATTTATCCTGACGAGTGGGATATTTTCAATTCCCAAATAATCATACCAGCAAAGACAGGAGAAAACCGGCATCGGTATTTGGTTTCTTTAAAAAAATGTATTGAGGAAGACACCTCACGTCTAAAAGATATTATGATAAGATTTGAGAATCTTGGATACAAATATACGGCAGACGAAATCATTGAATATTATTCCGCTCCTCCTGTGAACGAGTACTTTGTGTCATTTTGTGAGAATCTCATTGAAGAATTGAGACAAATAGGTAAAATACGCACCACAGAAACTTATACCACTACGCTCAATAGCTTCAAGCGATTCATGAATTTCAGAAAGAAAGGCAGAGACATCCCTTTCGACAATATAGACTCCAACCTGATGATGGAATATGAACAATATCTAAAATCTAATGACATTTGTCCGAACAGTACTTCCTATTACATGAGAAACCTCAGAGCCATGTATAATCGTGCCGTAGAAAAAGAATTGGTTATACAGCGATATCCGTTTAAACATGTATATACGGGCATAGATAAAACTGTAAAACGGGCAGTTCCGGCCAAAATTATCCGACAGATACGCGATATGGATTTAAGTCACGACTCCTCTTTGGAATATGCAAGAGACCTATTTATGTTCAGTTTTTATACCCGAGGGATGTCATTTATAGACATGGCTTATCTAAAGAAAAGTAATTTGCAAAACGGTTTTTTATCATATCGCAGAAAAAAGACCAACCAACAGCTAGTAATCAAATGGGAAAAGCCCATGCAAGAAATCATAGATAAATACGATACCATAGGTTCTTCTTATCTATTGCCGATCATTCTCGACGCAAAAACGGATGAACGGAAACAATACAAGAATGCAGCCCAGCTGGTGAATTCAAAACTAAAGAAATTGGGAAAACAAATCGGCCTTCCTATTCCGCTGACGAGTTATGTGGCACGTCACGCCTGGGCTTCTATCGCCAGAAACAAAAACATTCCGTTGGCTACCATCAGCGAAGCTATGGGACATGATTCAGAAAGCACTACACGGATTTATCTTGCATCGTTAGACACCTCCGTAGTGGATAAAGCGAACAGTATTATTTTAAATACACTTTAATTCACATTATAAAACAGTTTACGCCATAGGTTTCAGCATACGTGCCCAATCGGCCCGCTGTTATTCTATGGCAATTATTATTTTTATTTATCTGACAAAAAATAAGTTGGAATTATGTTATACAAATTGAAGTTTTCTTTCTGAGAGAAAGATTTGTAAATGCAAAAGTACAAAAGATAACACAAAAAACACTAAAAATCAGAAGAAAAATATTAGTCATACCATAAAAAATAAGAGGTATGATTAGAAAAAACTGATTATTTGTTGAGCAAATTGATTATACCAATCTTATAAATATTTGATATACATCAAAATACCAATCACCCCATTTCTCTCAGAAAGAGAAACACCGAAAATAGGAGAAATTTCCTATACGAATGCCATAGGAATATAATGAACAAGTATATACCCTATACTTTCAGTTGTATGACAAGATGGATTCAGAAAGGAAAAAGCCCCGTGAAAGTACAAAATTCTTGCTCCTCAAATCCGCAACTAAGCTCTTCAGCGTCCTTCTTGCGT